>NZ_JARBDC010000006.1:0-1345 GCF_036577625.1 Paenibacillus sp. GYB003
TCCACTAGCGTTGCATCAAAGCTCACATATAAAAAAACGATCTATAATTTACTATTTGTTCCAAATATTATACCATTTTCGTGGACAAAACCGAAAAAAATCTCCATTGTAGAGGGTGCAGGATGATTCATCCATACACCCAATCCAAAGGAGACTAGGCCTTTTGAGTGTATCGGATATTCCAGTCATTCGTCAATGTCTTTCTCAACTTCCTTTACAAGATTTTGTCGTACCTATTCTCGATTTTCGCAAGCAGAAACTCTCGACGGCTAATTTGCTCAAGATCTTTACCACCGCACAGTTTCTCAAGTGGGACTCCCTGAACACGATCGAAAACACCATTCTTTCGGATCGAGAGTATCAGGCCGCTTTTGAACTGGACAGTATCAGCAAATCCCAATTGTCGCGCCGAATCAACAGCCTTCCCGCTGAAATTCCTCAAGCTCTGTTCAGTGCAGTGGTTCAGCGCATCCAGGAGCATACGCGTCCGATTCGATCCAAAAGCCGTTTGCCTTTGGCCGTCGTGGATTCCACCAGTTTGCGGATGCCTCCGCTGCTCGGGGACTGGGCCTACGTCACGAACAAGCAAAACAGTGTGAAAGTGCATACGCGCCTGATGGTCGTCGGCCCGGATGTAGCCTATCCCGACAAAATCGTTCCGTCTACCGGCAACGTGAGTGATTATCAAGGTTCTGATTTTCTTGTTGTGGAACCCGATGTCCTACACGTCATGGATCGCGGCTATGTTTGTTACAAGCGCATGGAAAAGTGGGCCTCCGGGAACATCCATTTTGTGATCCGGCTGGCGAATCATCACTTCGCGACGATTCTCGAGGAACGGGAACTCCCTGCGGACCACCCTTCGATCACACGCGATGCCATCGTGCGTTTAGGCAACCAACCGAAAACGACCATGAAGACTCCTTTGCGCCTGATTGAGTTCACGGATACCCAGGGACGATTTTACCGGCTGGCCACGACACGGTTGGATTTGAAAGCTGACGAGGTGATGGAGATTTACCGGAGCCGCTGGCTGATCGAGTTGTTTTTTAAATGGCTGAAGCAGCACCTCAAGTTCGCTCAACTCTACAGTCATCAACCTAACGCCGTGTGGAATCATATTTTCTTGGCTCTTGTGGCCTACGGCCTTTCCTACCTGATTGGGCTGGAGTCGGGGACACGCCGGAGTACGTGGGAGATCGTGAGTCTCCTTCGAATCTACGCCGTGAAACCGTGGTCCCAATTAGACGCAGCACTGCACCGAAAACCGAGTAAGCGGAGTAAAGGCCGACAGAAGAAGGATCCCCCGGTTCCCCGAGAAGTGATGGAAGTGACCGGGGTATGT
>NZ_JARBDC010000007.1:0-160832 GCF_036577625.1 Paenibacillus sp. GYB003
GGAGGCAGCAGTAGGGAATCTTCCGCAATGGGCGAAAGCCTGACGGAGCAACGCCGCGTGAGTGATGAAGGTTTTCGGATCGTAAAGCTCTGTTGCCAGAGAAGAACGCCAAGGAGAGTAACTGCTCCTTGGGTGACGGTATCTGAGAAGAAAGCCCCGGCTAACTACGTGCCAGCAGCCGCGGTAATACGTAGGGGGCAAGCGTTGTCCGGAATTATTGGGCGTAAAGCGCGCGCAGGCGGCCGTTTAAGTCTGGTGTTTAAGCCCGGGGCTCAACCCCGGTTCGCACGGGAAACTGGACGGCTTGAGTGCAGGAGAGGGAAGTGGAATTCCACGTGTAGCGGTGAAATGCGTAGAGATGTGGAGGAACACCAGTGGCGAAGGCGACTTCCTGGCCTGTAACTGACGCTGAGGCGCGAAAGCGTGGGGAGCAAACAGGATTAGATACCCTGGTAGTCCACGCCGTAAACGATGAGTGCTAGGTGTTAGGGGTTTCGATACCCTTGGTGCCGAAGTCAACACAGTAAGCACTCCGCCTGGGGAGTACGGTCGCAAGACTGAAACTCAAAGGAATTGACGGGGACCCGCACAAGCAGTGGAGTATGTGGTTTAATTCGAAGCAACGCGAAGAACCTTACCAGGTCTTGACATCCCCCTGAATACCCTAGAGATAGGGTAGGCCTTCGGGACAGGGGAGACAGGTGGTGCATGGTTGTCGTCAGCTCGTGTCGTGAGATGTTGGGTTAAGTCCCGCAACGAGCGCAACCCTTGATTTTAGTTGCCAGCACTTCGGGTGGGCACTCTAAAATGACTGCCGGTGACAAACCGGAGGAAGGCGGGGATGACGTCAAATCATCATGCCCCTTATGACCTGGGCTACACACGTACTACAATGGCCGGTACAACGGGCAGCGAAGGGGCGACCCGGAGCCAATCCTAGAAAGCCGGTCTCAGTTCGGATTGCAGGCTGCAACTCGCCTGCATGAAGTCGGAATTGCTAGTAATCGCGGATCAGCATGCCGCGGTGAATACGTTCCCGGGTCTTGTACACACCGCCCGTCACACCACGAGAGTTTACAACACCCGAAGTCGGTGAGGTAACCGCAAGGGGCCAGCCGCCGAAGGTGGGGTAGATGATTGGGGTGAAGTCGTAACAAGGTAGCCGTATCGGAAGGTGCGGCTGGATCACCTCCTTTCTATGGAGAACATCGAACCGGCAACCATACCGGACAACATGAAGCGAAAGCCTCAAACACACTTGCACCGCTCGTTGCTCAGTTTTGAAGGAGCAAGAGAAATCTTGCCTGCTTCAATCCGTTTGGTGATGATGGCGGAGGGGATCCACGCGTTCCCATCCCGAACACGACCGTTAAGCCCTCCAGCGCCGATGGTACTTGGACCGCAGGGTCCTGGGAGAGTAGGACGTCGCCAAGCGATAAAGTCGCCCTTTCGCAGTTTGCGGATGGGCGATTTTTTTTGGTATAAAGAATTTCTATCTTTTCGGGTCCTTTTTGATGATCCTGTGGTTCGGATGGCTGGAAATGTACGCTAAAGGATGCAGCAAGCAGCGCCTTTCGTTTCCATGCCCGGCGTATCCGAGTCCTGCCGGGCTATTGGAAAAAACCGAACGGGAAAACCTCCTGTTAACTCGCTCTCCTAGCGGCGCCGTTTCGAAATACCGGGAGAAGCTCCCGATAAAACGGCGCCGAACCGGCGAAAAGCGCGATTTGGACAAATGTAGCGGGATGTTTTCCCGTTGTTTTGCCCGGAAACGGGAAGTGACCGAAAATAGCGGGAGCATTTCCATCTCGTTCCCCGCTCGGCTGTCGTTTCGGCGTGCAGAAAGGTTCGGTTTGCACAGAATAGACCGTCCGTCCCGCCTTCGCTTAAGCGCCAAAGCCGGAGCAGGTTTCCTGCTGCCGGCGGCGAGACACGGCGATATCGGCTCGTATGACTTGCGCTGGCGTCGTCGGGAGTTGGAGCGGGATTCCTGCTGCCGGCGGAGAGAAACGGCGATAGCGGCCCGTATGACCTGCGCCGGTGTCGGCGGGAGTGGGAGCGGCCGGTGGCGGGAAACGGCGATACCGGCTCGTATGACCTGCGCCGGCGTCGTCGGGAGTTGGAGCGGGTTTCCTGCTGCCGGCGGCAGGAAACGGCGTTAGCGGCTCGTATGACTTGCGCTGTCGTCGTCGGGAGTTGGCGGCGGGGGGCGAGCATGGGGCGGTGGCGGGACTGGCCCCAGGTTCCAAGAGTCTAACGGACATGGCGGCCGCTAATGAGCCTCATTTCGGTTTATTTTGTTTCTAACGGACACAGGCACAGCTATTTGGCGAAAAACCCCCTGTTGGACGGCGGTTCGGAGCCAATAAGCGCAGGTGGTGTCCGTTACGATTGGAAAACGGCCGATTTTCGCGAAATAAGCGTCGTGGTGTCCGTTACGTTTCGGAAGCCGACGGTTTTCGCTCATCCTCGAAATACCTAGATAGACGTTTTTCCCTGATCGAGCGATTTTCGCCTTTCGTTCCCAGCCCGGCGTACCCTAATGCTGGATCCGTGTCGGTTGTTGCGAATGGAACGAATCGTAGTATGCTTATCGGCGGAAAAACAAACGTTTTTTCAGGCTAACGAATCCGGATATCGCTATCCAGCCCAAAACGGAAGAAAACGAACCGATTTGCCGGCAATAGCGATACTGGAGTTCGTAATCCAATTCACACCTCCACATTCAGCTCCGATAACGATCTCCGGATTCGTTAGTTCGAAACCCAATCAAATCAGTTCGCAAGCGCCCGAAGGGCTTCTTTTTCTGCACGTTCGCCGAAATCGGTCTTCGGACGGTTTCATCGCCCCGGCAAAACGGGTACGCTAGTACGGAGCGGAAAGTGAGGAAGGAGTCTATCGATGGCCGCACCCCATATCGAACAACTGAAAAAAATAAGAAACGACATCACCCGATTTATGATGACGTACAAGTTCGCGCTGCAGGAAATGGAGACGAAAGTCGAAATTTTGCAGGAGGAGTTCCACCTGCTGCACGAGTATAATCCGATCGAGCATACGAAGTCGCGGCTCAAGTCGCCGGAAAGCATCGTGAAGAAGATGATCCGCAAAGGATGCGACGTTTCGTTCCCGAGCATGAAGCAGCATATCAAGGACATCGCCGGGCTGCGCATCACGTGCTCGTTCGTCGCCGACATTTACCGGATTCGCGATATGCTGTGCAACCAAAGCGATCTGACGCTGATCGAAGAGAAGGACTACATTCGGAATCCGAAGCCGAACGGGTACCGCAGCCTGCATCTGCTCGTCGAGGTGCCGGTCCATATGTCCGACCGGCGGGAGAACGTCCTCGTCGAGGTGCAGATCCGCACGATCGCGATGGACTTTTGGGCGAGTCTGGAGCACAAAATTTTTTACAAATACAACCGGTCCATCCCCGGCCATTTGTTGGACGAATTGAAGGACGCCGCGGATTCGGCGACCGCCCTCGACCGCAAAATGGAGCGTCTCCATAAAGAAATCCAGCAAATCAAGGAAGAACGGGCGGCGGACGATATGCAGATCGTGCCGGAGATCGTCATCGACAACCAGCTGTTCAAGCTGCCGGCCGCGCTGCTGAACCTGATCGGCGACGGAAAACCGGCCGGGGCGGGCGAATAGCCGTTTTTGGTAAGGCGAAACCGCGGCTGGTATAATAGGAGTTGAACTGCGACTACTACATAGCGTTTGGAGCGTGATCGTATGGCTGTACATCCTGTTCCTTTTTTCTCGGGGGCGCTGTTTGCGAGAATGTCCTGCTTCGTTTATTTGCCTCCGTCGTACGACCGGTCCGAACGCGCGTACCCGGTCGTTTATTTGCTTCACGGCATGCACGGATGCGAAAGCAGCTGGCTGACGAAAGGCGGCGCCGAGGACACGTTAGACCGGATGATCGGATCCGGGGAGCTTCGCGAATGCATCGTCGTCATGCCGAACGACGGGGGATACGGTCACGGCACGTTTTATGTCGATTGGTACGACGGCACCGGCAACTACGAGCAATATGTGCTGTACGATCTCGTTCCGTTCATCGACGCCAATTACCGGACGATTCCGGATCGGGAGCATCGCGTGATCGGCGGATATTCGATGGGCGGATTCGGCGCGTTTATGCTGGCGCTGCGCCATCCGGAGACGTTTTCGGCCGCGGCGAGCCTGTCCGGCGCGCTCGGTTCGGCGGGCCAGCTGCCCTATTACGATTTTTCCCGCTCCCAATGGTCCCGCATGATCGGGCCCCGGCACGGCGACTATGCGAAACGGTACGACTTGTCGGTGCTCAGCGAGCAGCGGCTGGAGGCGGCGAACCGGCCGGCGCTGTACTTCGACTGCGGCAGGGAAGACGGGTTATATCCGATGAACGTCCAGTTTAAGCAGCATTTGGAACGGATCGGCTACGAGCACGAATACGCCGAATTCGAAGGTCAGCATAATTGGGCGTACTGGACGGAGCATTTGGCGGATACGCTGCGGTTTTTCGAACGGCGATGGGGCGAATCGGCCGGCGACTAAAGCGTCGGCATCGTCGAACGCGGGCGCGCCGGCGATCGGGCCGGCTGCAGGTACGGCGAGTATTTTGCTTCCATGCATCGTCGCAAGGTTGGAATCGGAGCGGCGCGGTCCGAACCCGCGCTCGCAAATCATAGGCATGAAGCGCTCTGCAGGAAGAGCGCTTTTTGGCGTTTCTCCCGATTATTGCCGGGAAAGATTGTTGTTTCGGCGATTGACGGTTTCGGGCGGAGCGATTATGATGTTAATAAGTTGTAAAAAACATGTATGAGACAGGTGATTTTTGATGATCCATTTCATATGGAACGAGAGGCAGGCGGAGGAATGCTGGGAGCAGGGCCGGGATGCATACGCGCCTTATTTGTTCGAGATCCTGAAACAGGCGGGTATTTCTTATAAAGCATGGTCGCCGGAAGCGTGGCTGAACGAGAAGCCGGAGGGCGTGACGATCGTGGCGGGGCTCGATCGCCGGGCGAATTGGGGCGAGCTGTTTCAAGCCTACTGCGAGAGCGGGAACGCGGTGCTGGCCATCGGAGATACGTACGGGCTCGATCAGGCGCTCGGGGTGCAAAAGGCGCGCGCGGTCAAGGAAGGATGGATCGACTGGCAGGAAGCGCCGCTTGCGGACGGCCTGCTGAGCTCGTTTCATTTTTTCGGAGCGGCGCTCGTGAAGGCGGCGGACGGGGTCGAGACGAATGGCGCAATCACGCTGCGAAACGGGACGGCCACCTCCCATCCGGCCGTCACGGTCAAAGCTTATCCGAAAGGAGCCGCCGCCTTGCTTGCGGTCGACCTTGCGCGCACGTTTTGCCTGATTCAGCAAGGCGTCCCGGTCGTGAAGGACGGCGTTCCGTCGCCGGACGGCTCGGGACTGATCAATGACGATATTTTCAAAACCGACGACGGAAGCGTGCTCGACTGGGACCGCGACCGCGCGGCGGCCGTCCCGGACGGCGTTCCGTTCTATCTTCATCCGATCGTGGACGAATTCCGCATTTTGTTCATCCGGCTGCTGCACCGTCTGAGTGAAGCGGTTTCCCGGACGCTTGCGCAGGTTTGGTTTTGGCCGGAAGGCCTCGAGGCGGTCGGCCATATTTCGCACGATACGGACGGCAACGCCCCCCATGCGGCCGACATGATGCTGGACCGGCTGAAGGAAGCCGGAATTCGTTCGAGCTGGTGCGTCATTATGCCGGGCTATCCGGAGCTGATTTATAGGCGGATTATCGCCGAAGGCCACGAGATGGCTTTGCACTACAACGCGTTGGAAACGGACGGCTGCCGTTGGGACGAGAAGCTGTTCAACGAACAGCTCGCCGCCCTGCAAAGCCAGATGGAGGCGCTGAACGAGCCTGTCCGGATTTGGACGAACAAAAACCACTATTTGCGCTGGGAAGGCGGCGTGCAGTTTTTCAAATGGTGCGAACGGGCGGGCATCGTCGTCGAGCAAAGCAAAGGCGGGACGAAGCAGGGCAACAAAGGCTTTTTGGCGGGTACGTGCCATCCGTATTTGCCGATGTCGGACAGCTCGGAGCGCAACCGGCTCATGGACGTATACAGCAATCCGACGCTGGCCTGGGATCCTCCGGTGCCGCTTCGCTGTACGATGGACGAAGGAAAGGCGCTGCTCGATCGCAGCAAAGACGTTTACGGCGTCGCCCATTTTCTGTATCATCCGGCGACGCTGGCCGCTGTGGGAGAAGGCTTCGTGGAGCTGGTCCGGTACGGGGAGGAGCAAGGGTTGGCGTGGTGGACGTCGCTCGAGCTGTATGAATGGCTGCAGCTGCGCAGAACCGTCGAAGCCGTGGTGGAAAATGGGGTTTTGCGCATTACGGCGGAATGCGCATGCAAGGGGCTGACCGTCATGCTGCCTCCGGACGCCGCATTGCCGCAAGGCGAAGCCGCAGCCGCAGCCGTCGTCCGCAGCGTCCGCATGGTCAAACGGTACGGCATGCCGCTGCAGCAGCTGATCGTCGACGTTCCGGCGGGCGAAACGGCCATTCCGCTTCGCGACGCATCCCGCGCGGCGGTGTAACCGGAACAGATGCCGTCTCTTCTTGACGAAGGGACGGCTTTTTTTGCCGGTTTCGGGACTTCCCGTATCGGTTCCCGAGCTCCCGGGCATAGGGAGCTTTTTCCGTTTCGAAGGGCCGATCCGGCGGCCGAAAAACGACTTTCGACAAAACCCGTTCCGTTTTGCGAATGAAATACGAACTTTTGAACAATATGGACACAATAATGTTCGTCTTTTTAAGTTGACACGGCAATGTCAACATTGATAAACTAAACATGCAGCAACATAAATCGGATATTGCCTGAACGTTTTCTCGTATAACCCCGGGGATATGGCCCGGAAGTCTCTACCCAAAAACCTTAAATTTTTGGACTACGAGCGAACCTGATAGTGGAATGGGACGCCTTCCCGGCGCTCCGGCATTCCCTTTTTCGGTTCCGCGAAGCGGAAGCGGCCCTTCCAGAAGCTTACGTCCACCCGGCAGACGCCCCGCGCCTGTCGCTGGACTTTTTCTTTTTTGTCGGCCGCCGGTTATGCCGGTTGCCGCTACATTTTATCGAAAGAAGGTTGGTTATGGCGGCGAAAGTAGGCGTTATTATGGGAAGCAGCTCCGATTGGCCGACGATGAAGCACGCGTGCGACGTACTCGACGAGCTTCAGGTGCCGTACGAGAAAAAGGTCGTATCCGCGCACCGGACTCCGGATTTGATGTTCGAATACGCGGAGTCGGCGCGCGAGCGCGGCCTAAAGGTGATCATAGCGGGCGCGGGCGGCGCGGCGCATTTGCCCGGCATGGTGGCGTCGAAGACGGTGCTTCCGGTCATCGGCGTGCCGGTGAAGTCGTCGAATTTGAACGGCCTCGATTCGCTGCTGTCGATCGTGCAAATGCCTGGCGGCATTCCGGTCGCGACCGTGGCCATCGGCAACGCGGGGGCGACGAACGCCGGACTGCTCGCCGCCCAAATCATCGGCGCCCACGATCCCGAGCTGATGGACCGGCTCGCGCAGCGGCGCGAGCAGCTGCGGCAGCACGTGCTGCAAATGAGCGAGACGTTGGGGGCGGATGAGTGATGGCCCGCGAACGAAAAACGGTGCTGCCGGGCGGCACGATCGGGGTGCTGGGCGGAGGCCAGCTCGGCCGGATGCTGGCGCTTGCCGGACGGGCGATGGGCTACCGGTTCGCGACGCTCGATCCGACCGAAGATTCGCCGCTCGGGCAGGTGGCCGACGAGCAAATCGTCGCCGCTTATCATGACGCCGACGCGGCGAAGCGGCTGGCGGCAATTTCCGACGTTATCACGTACGAGTTCGAGAACGTCGACGCCGCCGTGGCCGGTATGCTGACGAGCGAATGCTACGTGCCGCAAGGCAGCGAGCTGCTATACACGACGCAGCACCGGCTGCGCGAGAAGCGGGCGATCGAGGCGGCCGGCGTCAAGGTGGCGCCGTATCGCGAAATTCGCAGCGAGGAAGAGCTGCTGGGCGCGGTTCGCGAGTTCGGCACGCCGTGCGTGCTCAAGACCGCGACCGGCGGCTACGACGGCAAGGGCCAGTGGGTCATCCGCGCGGAAAGCGAAGTCCCGGAGGCGTACGACACGCTCGCCAAAGCGAAAACGGAGCTCGTTCTGGAAAAGTTCATCCGGTTCGAGAAAGAACTGTCGGTCATCGCGGCGAGAAGCCCGCGAGGGGAAATAAAAGCGTTCCCCGCGGCGGAAAATATTCACGTCGACAATATTTTGCACCTGTCCATCGTCCCGGCCCGCGCTCACGCGGACGTGCTGGCGGAGGCCGAGAAGATGGCGGTCCGCATCGCCGAATCGATGGAGGCGATCGGCCTGCTGGCGGTCGAAATGTTTTTGACCGCGGACGGCGAACTGTTCGTCAACGAGCTGGCGCCGCGGCCGCACAATTCCGGACACTATACGATGGAGGCGTGCCGGACGTCCCAGTTCGAGCAGCATGTGCGGGCGATATGCAACTTGCCGCTCGGGCCGGTCGAGCTGCTGACGCCGGTCGTCATGGCGAACGTTTTGGGCGAGCACGTCGCGCCGCTGCTGGACTGGATGGGCGAGGAAGCGGGCTTGCCGGAGGGCGTTGCCGCGAAGGTGCACTTGTACGGCAAGCATGAGGCGAAGGCGAAACGGAAAATGGGCCACGTCAACCTGCTGACGGACGACGTGGAGAAAGCGATCCGCTGGGTCGAAAGCTCGGCGATATGGCAAAGGTAACCCGCCTTAGGGACGGAAAGTAAGTCCTTTATTCAATAAATAGAAGCGAAAGAGCGGCAAATAGCGGATATCGTTCCGTAACGACGCCGATTTCGCGGATTAAGCGAGATTACAATCGGAGGTAGGACCTACATGCTGCAGCGTTACAGCCGGCCGGAAATGGCCGCCATATGGACCGAGGAAAACAAATTCAAAGCTTGGCTCGAGGTCGAAATTTTGTCGTGCGAGGCGTGGTCGGAGCTCGGCGTCATCCCGAAGGAAGACGTCAAGGCGCTGCGGGACAAAGCCGGCTTCAACATCGAGCGCATTTACGAGATCGAGGAGGAAACGCGCCACGACGTCATCGCCTTTACGCGGGCCGTATCCGAAACGCTCGGTCCGGAGCGCAAATGGGTGCATTACGGGCTGACGTCCACCGACGTCGTCGATACGGCGCTCGGCTACTTGCTCCGCCAGGCGAACGAAATCATCGAGAAGGACTTGCTCCGGTTTATCGATATCGTGAAGGAAAAAGCGATTCAATACAAGCATACGCCGATGATGGGACGGACGCACGGCGTTCATGCCGAGCCGACGACGTTCGGCCTCAAAATGGCGCTTTGGCACGAAGAGATGAAGCGCAACCTGACGCGGTTCCGCGCGGCCGCGGACGGCGTGCAGTTCGGCAAAATTTCCGGCGCCGTCGGCACGTACGCCAACATCGACCCGTTCATCGAGCAGTACGTGTGCGGCAAGCTCGGCACGAAGCCGGCGCCGATTTCGACGCAGACGCTGCAGCGCGACCGCCACGCCGACTATTTGAGCACGCTCGCCTTGATCGCCACTTCGCTCGACAAGTTCGCGACCGAAATTCGCGCCCTGCAGAAGAGCGAATTCCGCGAAGTCGAGGAGCCGTTCGCGAAAGGGCAAAAAGGCTCGTCGGCGATGCCGCACAAGCGCAACCCGATCGGCTGCGAGAGCATTTCCGGCCTCGCGCGCGTCATCCGCGGGCATATGATTTCCGCCTACGAGAACGTTCCTCTCTGGCACGAGCGCGACATTTCCCACTCGTCCGTCGAACGGATCATTTTGCCGGATTCGACGATTTTGATCAACTACATGCTGAACCGGCTCGGCAACATTATTAAAAATTTGACCGTTTTCCCGGAAAATATGCTTCGCAACATGAAGCGGACGTACGACGTGCCGTTTTCCGGACGCGTCATGACGAAGCTGATCGACAAAGGCTTCAGCCGCGAGCAGGCGTACGATACGGTGCAGCCGAAGGCGATGCAGGCGTGGGAGGAGCAGCGCTCGTTCCGCGACATCGTGGAGAACGATCCCGTCATCCGCGAGCAGCTGAGTGCCGAAGAAATCGCAGACTGCTTCGATCCGAGCTGGCATTTGAAGCACGTGGATACGATTTTCGAGCGTCTCGGCCTGAACTGATCCGCCGAACCTATTCGGGGCCGCCCGGCCCCTCCCATACAAAAGGAGGCTTTAGCCTTGAGCGAAGCGACGGCGATTTCGACTGCTGCGGACTACGTGAAAGCACCGCTGCTGTACAAAGGGAAAGTGCGGGAAATGTACGATTTAGGGGACCATTTCCTGATGGTGACGACCGACCGGATCTCGGCGTTCGACTATGTGCTGAGCCCGGCCGTGCCGGACAAAGGCAATGTGCTGAATCAAGTGAGCAAGTTTTGGTTCGAGCAGACGGCGAAGCTGATGCCGAACCATGTCGTTCATGCCGAGCTGGAGAAGCTGCCGGCCGGCCTCGTTACGAACGGCGACGTCATGAAACACCGCTTTATGGTGACGAAGAAGGCGCAGCGCATCGATATCGAGTGCGTCGTACGCGGCTATATTACCGGCGGCGGGTGGAGACAATACCAAAAAACGGGCGAGATTAACGGGATCAAGCTGCCGGAAGGGATGCGCAAAAACGAGAAGTTTCCGCAGCCGCTCTTCACCCCGGCGGCGAAAAACGACGTCGGCCACGACGAGGACATTTCGTTCGAGCGGATGGAACAGCTCGTCGGCAAGGAGCTCGCGGCCGAGCTGCGCGACAAAAGCTTGATGCTGTACGAGTTCGCGCACCGCTTTTGCGCCGAACGCGGCATCATCCTGGCCGACACGAAGTTCGAATTCGGCCTGATCGACGGCCAAGTGATTTTGATCGACGAAATTTTTACGCCGGACTCATCGCGTTTTTGGGCGAAAGAAAACTATGCGCTCGACATCGAGATCGAAGGAATGGACAAAGAGCCGGTCCGCACGTACCTCGCGAATTCCGGCTGGGACAAAAACAGCGAGCCCGATCCGCTGCCGGCTTCCGTCGTCGAGGAGACGTCGCGCCGGTACCGCGACATTTTGCGCCGTCTGACGGGCGGTTAAACGCAGGGCCGCATCACGATCGAACGATCGCCGCTTTTCCATGCACCCGGGGCCGGCCGCGTCGAACGCCGGTTACCGATCAAGAGGAGGAACTTTCCCATGTTGAAAGCAACCGTCTACGTGACGATCAAGCAAAACGTACTCGATCCGCAAGGCAGCGCCGTTCAAGGCGCCCTGCACTCGATGGGCTTCGCGGAAGTCGGCAAAGTGCGCATCGGCAAATATATGGAGCTCGAGCTGGACACAAGCGACGCGACGGAGGCGGAAGCGCGCGTCAAGGCGATGTGCGAGAAGCTTTTGGCCAACACGGTCATCGAGGATTACCGGTTCGAGCTTTCCTCCGGACAGTAAACGAATCCGTTAAACGACGAAAGGTACAGGAAAAGGAGGGCATCGACCATGAACTTTGCGGTACTTGTGTTTCCCGGATCGAACTGCGACATCGACTGCTTCAAGGCGGTCGAGCAAACGATCGGCCAGCCGGTCGAATACGTGTGGCATACGTCTACCGATCTGTCCAAATATGACGCGATTTTGGTTCCCGGCGGGTTTTCGTACGGCGACTACTTGCGCTGCGGCGCGATATCCCGCTTTGCCCCGGTCATGACCGAGGTCGTAAAGGCGGCGGAGCAGGGCAAGTTCGTGCTCGGCATTTGCAACGGGTTTCAAATTTTGCTCGAATCGGGACTGCTGCCGGGCGCCATGCTGCGCAACAAGTCGCTCAAGTTTCGCTGCCACAGCGCGACGCTGCGGGTCGAAAACAACCGGAACCCGTTCACGACGCAGTACGCGCAGGGCGAGCTGATCGACATCCCGATCGCCCACGGCGAAGGCAACTACTACTGCGACGATGCGACGCTGGCCGAGCTGAAGGCGAACGACCAGATCGTATTCCGCTATCACGGCGAAAACCCGAACGGCTCGGTGGACGACATCGCCGGCATTTGCAGCAAGCAGGGCAACGTCGTCGGCATGATGCCGCACCCGGAGCGCGCGGTCGACCAGCTGCTCGGCTCGGAGGACGGCAAACGGATGTTTACGTCGATTTTGAACGCATGGAGGGAAAAACATGGCGCAGCAGCTGTCCGTTAAGGAACCGACGGCGGAACAAATCGCCGAGCAGCAAATTTACAAGCAGATGGGCGTCACCGACAGCGAGTACGAGCTCATTTGCGGATTTCTCGGACGGA
Organism: Paenibacillus sp. GYB003; assembly: GCF_036577625.1. Classification (NCBI taxonomy): domain Bacteria; kingdom Bacillati; phylum Bacillota; class Bacilli; order Caryophanales; family Paenibacillaceae; genus Paenibacillus; species Paenibacillus sp. GYB003. Next base: position 12,354 of record NZ_JARBDC010000007.1, read on the forward strand.
AGCCGAATTACGTGGAAATCGGCGTATTCAGCGTCATGTGGTCGGAGCATTGCTCGTACAAAAACTCCAAGCCGATTCTGAAACGGTTCCCGATCACCGGACCGCGCGTCCTGATGGGACCGGGCGAAGGGGCCGGCATCGTCGACATCGGCGACAAGCAGGCGGTCGTGTTCAAAATCGAAAGCCACAACCACCCGTCGGCGATCGAGCCGTACCAAGGCGCGGCAACCGGCGTCGGCGGCATCATCCGCGACATTTTCTCGATGGGCGCGCGTCCCGTGGCGCTGCTCAACTCGCTCCGGTTCGGGTCGCTCGAAAACGACCGGGTCAAATATTTGTTCGAGCACGTCGTTTCGGGCATCGCCGGTTACGGCAACTGCATCGGCATCCCGACGGTCGCCGGCGAAGTGATGTTCGACGAAAGCTACGAAGGCAATCCGCTCGTCAATGCGATGTGCGTAGGCATCATCGATCACGATAAAATCCAGAAGGGCGTCGCCCAAGGCGTCGGCAACCCGGTATTTTACGTCGGTCCGGCGACCGGCCGCGACGGCATTCACGGGGCGACGTTCGCCTCCGAAGAATTGACCGAGGAGTCGGAAGCGAAGCGTCCGGCGGTGCAGGTCGGCGATCCGTTCATGGAGAAGCTCGTGCTCGAAGCGACGCTCGAGCTGATCAACTCCGGCATCGTCGTCGGCATCCAGGACATGGGCGCGGCGGGCCTCACCTGCTCCAGCTCGGAGATGGCGAGCAAAGCGGGCAACGGCATGGAGCTGTATCTCGACGAAGTGCCGCAGCGCGAAGAAGGCATGACGCCGTACGAAATGATGCTGTCCGAGTCGCAGGAGCGGATGCTGTTCGTCGTAAGGCCGGAGCACGAGGCGCAGGCGAAAGCGATTTTCGAGCGCTGGGGCCTCATCTGCGCGAAGGTCGGCAAAGTGACCGACGACGGCAAGCTGAAGCTGTTCCATAAAGGCGAGCTCGTCGGCGAGCTGCCGGTCAAAGCGCTTGTCGACGAATGTCCGGTCTACAACAAGCCGTCCAAAGTGCCGGCGTACTACGAGCAGCAAGCGTCGGTCGATACGACCCGCTATGCGGAAGTCACCGATTTGACGGACGCGCTGAAGCGGGTGCTTGCCTCCCCGACGGTGGCGAGCAAGGAATGGGTGTACAGCCAGTACGATCATATGGTGCGGACGAGCACGTACGTCCGTCCGGGCTCGGATGCCGCGGTCGTCGGCGTGGAAGGCACCCGCAAGGCGCTGGCGATGACGACGGACTGCAACGGACGGTACGTGTACCTCGATCCGGAAGTCGGCGGCGCGATCGCGGTCGCGGAAGCGGCGCGCAACATCGTCTGCTCGGGCGCGGAGCCGCTGGCGATTACCGACAATTTGAACTTCGGCAGTCCGGAGAAGCCGGACATTTTCTGGCAGCTGGAGAAGGCGGCCGACGGCATGTCCGAAGCGTGCCGCAAGCTGAACACCCCGGTCATCGGCGGCAACGTAAGCTTGTACAACGAAAACGCGAAAGGCGCGATTTACCCGACGCCGGTCATCGGCATGGTCGGTCTCGTGCACGATCTCGATCATATTACGACGCAAGGCTTCAAGAAGGAAGGCGATGTCATCTTCCTGCTCGGCGAAACGAAAGCGGAGCTCGGCGGCAGCGAATTCCAGAAGGTGCTGCACGGCGTAACCGAAGGACGTCCGCCGCAAATCGATCTGGAAGCCGAGAGCAGGCTGCTGAATGCCGTGCTCGGCGCCATTCAGAAAGGTCTCGTCGCTTCCGCGCACGACTTGTCCGAAGGCGGCCTGGCCGTGGCGCTCGCCGAATCGGCGATCAGCGGCCGCATCGGCGCGAAGGTGAACGTCGAGACGGCGCTTCGTCCCGATTTCGCGCTGTTCAGCGAAAGCCAGTCGCGCATTTTGCTCAGCGCCTCGCCGGACCAAGCGGCGGAGCTCGAAGCGTGGATCGCCCAAAACGGCGTGCCGGTCGCGAAGCTGGGCACGGTACAAGGCGATCAAGTCCAAATCGAAATTAACGGAAAGCCGGCCATCCAGTCCCCTGTCGCTCAGCTAGAAAAGGTTTGGAAGGATGCGATCCCATGCCTCATGCAATAAAGCGTCCCGCGGAGCCGCTTTGGAGCGGGGACTTTTACAACGAAGGCATCAACGGCGAAAACCTGTTCGACAAATTGAAGGAAGAGTGCGGCGTCTTCGGGGTGTACGGTCACCCCGAAGCTTCCCATTTGTGCTACTACGGGCTGCACGCGCTCCAGCATCGCGGCCAGGAAAGCGGCGGCATTTGCGTCACCGACGGCGACCAGTTCCATTACCATCGCGGCATGGGGCTCGTGAAGGAAGTGTTCGACAACGACCGGCTCGTTTCCCTGAAAGGGCCGGTGGCGATCGCCCACGTCCGTTATTCCACGTCCGGGGAAAGCAAGCTGGCGAACGCCCAGCCGCTCGTGTTCAAATACCGCGAAGGCGACTTGGCCGTGGCGACGAACGGCAATATCGTCAATGCGCCGGAGATTCGCAAAGAGCTGGAGCGGCAAGGCTCGATTTTCCAAACGTCGAGCGATACAGAAGTCGTCGCGCATTTGATCGCCCGCTCGAAACATAACGATATCGTCGAAGCGGTCCGCGAAGCGCTTGTCGCGCTGAACGGGGCGTACGCGTTTCTGTTCATGACGAACGGCAAGCTGATCGCCGCGCGCGATCCGCACGGACTGCGGCCGTTCGTGCTCGGCAGGCTGGGCGAAGCGTGGGTGTTCGCCTCGGAAACGTGCGCCTTCGACGCGATCGGCGCGGACTATGTCCGCGATATCGAGCCGGGCGAGCTGCTTGTTTTGGACGAAGGCGGCCTGAAGGAGGAGCGGTTCGCCGCTCCGCAGAAGCGCGCCGTCTGCGCGATGGAATATATTTATTTCTCCCGTCCCGACAGCGATATCGACGCGGTCAACGTCCACAGCGCGCGGAAGCGGATGGGACGGCAGCTGGCGATGGAGTCGTTCGTCGACGCGGATATCGTCACCGGCGTGCCGGATTCGAGCATTTCGGCGGCGATCGGCTACGCCGAGCAGACGGGCATTCCGTACGAGCTCGGGCTGATCAAAAACCGCTATACCGGCCGGACGTTCATTCAGCCGAGCCAGGAGCTGCGCGAGCAGGGCGTCAAAATGAAGCTGAGCGCGGTGCGCAAAGTCGTCGAAGGCAAACGCGTCGTCATGATCGACGATTCGATCGTACGCGGCACGACGTCGCTTCGCATCGTCAACCTGCTGCGCGAGGCGGGGGCGAAGGAAGTGCATGTGCGCATCAGCTCGCCGCCGTTCAAAAATCCTTGCTTTTACGGCATCGACACCCCGAGCCGTAAAGAATTGATCGGTTCGCAAAAATCGGTCGAAGAAATTCGCAAGGCGATCAACGCCGACTCGCTGCACTTTTTGTCCAAGGAAGGGCTGATCGAATCGATCGGCCGCCTGCAGGGCGAGCCGCACGGCGGTCATTGCACCGCCTGCTTCGACAACATTTACCCGACGCCGGTGCCGGACGAGGAAGCGGCTGCGGCCGCTTGCGGCGGCTGCGATTGAATTTCGCGAGCGTACGGACCGAAACGACGAAGTAACATGGACGAGCGCCGAGCTAGTGCAGTGCGAAGTGCAGTGCGAAGTGCAGTGCGAAGCGCCGAGCGAGCGCAGTGCGAAGTGCAGTGCGAAGCGCCGAGCGAGCGCAGTGCGAAGTGCAGTGCGAAGCGCAGTGCGAAGTGCAGTGCGAAGCGCAGTGCGAAGTGCAGTGCGAAGCGCAGTGCGAAGTGCAGTGCGAAGTGCTGCTGGCTCTTGCTCCGGCGTATAGCGAACCTTAACGACCTTAATAGTGAATGCCATTTCGTTATTCGGGCCGAATCAGCTTTAATTACGCGATTAGTGAACTTGGTTTTGCAAGTAGCGAATGTGAATTTCCTAATAGGGAGATCGCGTTCGGTAAAAGCGAACAGTGGCTGGATTGGGGTTCGATTAGCGCATCGAAGTTCACTATTAGTGGAATGAAGGTTACAATTCGCCGGAGTTATATTTTGCACGGACAACATGCGATCGGGGAGACGGGACTGCGCCTCGCCGGTCTTGCCATTAAGGCCCGAAATAGCGCCACTTTCGAATCCGAATGGCGCTCCAACACCTTTCAAGGAGTGAACGAGTTTGTCGGAAGCGTATAAGCAAGCGGGAGTGGACATCGCGGCGGGCAATGAAGCGGTCGTCCGGATGAAGAAGCACGTGCAGAAGACGTTCCGCCCGGAGGTGCTTACCGAACTGGGCGGCTTCGGCGCGTTGTTCGGCCTGAACAAGGACAAATACGAGGAGCCGGTGCTCGTGTCCGGCACGGACGGCGTAGGCACGAAGCTGAAAATCGCCTTCGCGATGGACAAACACGATACGATCGGCATCGACGCGGTAGCGATGTGCGTCAACGATGTCGTCGTGCAGGGGGCGGAGCCGCTCTTTTTCCTCGACTATTTGGCTTGCGACAAAGTCGTGCCGGAAAAAATCGAAGCGATCGTAAAAGGGATCGCCGACGGCTGCCTGCAGGCCGGCTGCTCGCTGATCGGCGGCGAAACGGCCGAAATGCCGGGCATGTACGGCGAAGGCGAATACGACATCGCCGGCTTTACGGTAGGGATCGTCGATAAGAAGAAGATTATCGACGGCTCCGGCATCGCCCCGGGCGACGCGGTGATCGGGCTCGCCTCGAGCGGCGTCCATTCGAACGGCTTTTCGCTCGTGCGCAAGCTGCTGCTCCAGGATAAAGGCTACAGCCTGCACGACGACATTCCGCAGCTCGGCGGCAAGCTCGGCGACGTCCTGCTGGCGCCGACGAAAATATACGTCAAGCCGATACTCGCCTTGCTCGATCAAGTGAATATAAAAGGAATGGCGCACATTACGGGCGGCGGCTTCCTGGAAAACATTCCGCGCGTGCTGCCGCAAGGGGCGAACGTCCGGATCGAGTACGGCTCGTGGCCGATTCCGCCGATATTCCGGCTGCTGCAGGAAGCCGGCTCCGTGTCGAACAACGACATGTTCCGTACGTTCAACATGGGGATCGGCATGGTGCTGATCGTGCCCGCGGAGCAGGCGGAGCTCGCGATCCGGCTCGCCGAGGCGAACGGGGAGAAGGCGTACCGGCTCGGAACGGTTACGGAAGGCGAGCAGGTCGTTACGTTCAGCGGAGCGGACGTGTGATGAAGCCGTTTCGCATTGCGGTGTTCGCTTCGGGAAGCGGGTCCAACTTCCAGGCGATCGCGGACGCGGTGCAGACCGGGAAGCTCGATGTCGAAGTCGGGCTTCTCGTTTGCGATAAGCCGGAAGCGCCGGTCGTCCGGCGGGCCGAGGCGGCGGGCGTCGAAACGTTCGCGTTCCGTCCGAAGCAGTATGCGTCCAAGCAGGCGTACGAGACGGAAATCGTCCGTTTGCTGCAGGAGAAGCAAATCGACCTCGTCGTCCTCGCCGGCTACATGCGGATCGTCTCCGGAACGCTGCTGGAACCCTACGAGGGACGGATCGTCAACATCCATCCGTCGCTGCTGCCTTCGTTTCCCGGCCTCGACGCGATCGGACAAGCGCTCGCGCACGGGGTGAAGGTGACGGGGGTCACGGTCCATTTCGTCGACGGCGGCATGGACACCGGGCCGATTATCGCGCAGCGCCCCGTCGAGGTGGCGGAGGACGATACGGCCGACACGCTCGCCGCGAAAATTCACCGGATCGAGCACGAGCTGTATCCGTTCGTCATCCGGGGGATCGCGAGCGGCAACGTATCGCTGGCCGAAGACGGCCGTCGGGTGCTGTGGAAATGAACGGGCGGTAACGAACGCACGAACAAATCAAGCGAAGGAAGGTCCACGATGCCAAACGAAATCCATCTGCGTTACGGGATGAACCCGCACCAAAAAGAAGCGAAGCTGTACATGGACGGCGGCGGCGAGCTGCCGATCCGCGTATTGAACGGCGATCCCGGCTTCATCAACCTGCTCGACGCCTTGAACGCGTTCCAGCTCGTGCGCGAGCTGCGCCAGGCGACCGGATTGCCGGCGGCGGCTTCGTTCAAGCACGTCAGCCCGGCCGGGGCGGCGGTGTACGCGCCGTTAAGCGATACGCTGAAGAAAGCTTACTTCGTGGAAGGACTCGAGCTGTCCGAGCTGGCGACCGCCTATGCCCGCGCCCGCGGAGCGGACCGGATGTCGTCGTTCGGCGACGCGGCCGCGCTCAGCGACGTCGTCGACGTCTCGACGGCAAAGCTGCTCAAGCGCGAGGTGTCCGACCTGATCGTGGCTCCGGGCTACGACGAGGAAGCGCTGGACATTTTGAAGTCGAAAAAGGGCGGCAAGTTTCTCATTTTGCAAATCGATCCGGCTTTCGTGCCGGACCCGATCGAAACGCGCACGCTGTTCGGCCTGAAAATGCAGCAGGAGCGCAACAACGGCATAATCGACGCGTCCGTGTTCGACCATATCGTGACGAACAACAAAGAGCTGCCGGACGGCGCCAAGCGCGACATGCTCGTCTCGCTCATCACGCTCAAATATACGCAGTCGAACTCGATCTGCTATGCGCTCGACGGCCAAACGATCGGCATCGGCGCCGGCCAGCAGTCGCGCATTCATTGCACCCGTCTTGCCGGCGACAAGGCGGACCGCTGGTATTTGCGCCAGCATCCGATCGCGCTGGGCATGAAATTCCGCGAAGGACTGTCCCGCCCGGAGCAAAACAACGCCATCGACCTGTGGCTCGAGGACGAGCTGACGCCGGTCGAGCAGGCGAGCTGGGAAGCGTGCTTCGAGGAAGTGCCGCGGCGCCTGACGCCGGCCGAGAAGCGGGAATGGCTGAAAGGGCTGACGGGCGTATCGTACGGCTCCGACGCGTTTTTGCCGTTCCGCGACAACATCGACAGAGCGAGCCGCAGCGGCGTACGGTACGTCATTCAGGCGGGCAGCTCGATGCGCGACGAGGAAGTCGTGCAAGCCGCGAACGATTACGGCATGGTGATGGCGTATTCCGGCGTAAGGCTGTTCCACCACTAAATCCTAGAGGCGCAAAGCAAAGGAGAATGTTCCCGTGACTGCACTTTGGAGCCAGACGGCGGAGCAGAACAGCGCCCGCCTGCAATCGAATCCGTATCCCGGACGGGGCATCGTCATCGGCCTGACGCCGGACGGAACGCGCTATGCGCAAGTATATTGGATCATGGGGCGCAGCGAAAACAGCCGCAATCGCGTCTTTATCGAAGAAGCGAACGGATTCGTGCGCACCGAGGCGAGAGATCCGGCCAAGCTGACCGATCCTTCTCTGATCATTTATTATCCGGTTCGGCATATCGGCTCGGCCCATATCGTGACGAACGGCGACCAAACGGATACGATTTACGAAGCGCTGCAAAACGGCGGCTCGTTCGAGCAGGCGCTGACGACGCGGACCTGGGAGCCCGACGCGCCCAACTACACCCCCCGCATTTCCGGGCTGGTCGACCTGTCCGACCAAGCGTGCGCGTACAAGCTGTCGATTTTGAAAACGAATCAGAACGACGCCTCGCAAACGATGCGCCATTATTTTCATTACGAGCAAGGAATCACGGGCTTCGGCCACTGCGTGACGACGTATGCCGGCGACGGCAATCCGCTGCCTTCGTTCCAGGGCGAGCCGCTGCTCCTGCCGCTGTTCGACGACATCGCGCAAACCGCCTCGTATTATTGGGAGCGGCTGAATGCGGACAACCGGATTTCGCTGCTCGTCAAAACGATCGACAAAGCGTCCGGCGAAACGGACATGCACGTCATCAATAAGCTATAGACAATTCGGGAGGGCTGACGCTTGCGTATATTGGTCATTGGCAAAGGCGGAAGGGAGCACGCGATCGTCTGGGCGCTGAAAAAAAGCGCCGGCGTCACGCACGTCTATTGCGCGCCGGGCAACGCGGGCATCGCGGAGCTGGCGGAATGCGTGCCGATTAAAGAAAGCGAGTTCGGGCAAATCGCCCAATTCGCGCTCGATTACGCGATCGATCTCGTCGTCGTCGGTCCGGACGACCCGCTGGCGGACGGCATCGTCGACGTGCTCGAGGAGCGGGGCGTTCCCGTATTCGGTCCGCGCAAAAACGCGGCGATCATCGAAGGCTCGAAAGTGTTTACCAAACAGCTGCTGAAAAAATACAACATCCCGACGGCCGCTTACGAATCGTTCGAGGATTACGAGGCCGCGCTCGATTACGTGCGCAAGCAGGGCGCTCCGATCGTCATCAAGGCGGACGGCCTCGCGGCCGGCAAAGGCGTCATCGTCGCCCGGACGCTGGAGGAGGCGGAGCGGGCGCTGAAGGACATTATGGTCGACAAAGTGTTCGGCGACTCCGGCAGCAGCGTCGTCGTCGAGGAGTTTCTGCAAGGCCAGGAAATGTCGATTTTATCGTTCGTCGACGGCGGCGTCGTCCGGCCGATGGTTCCGTCGCAGGACCACAAGCAGGTGTTCGACGGCGACAAGGGGCCGAATACGGGCGGGATGGGGACGTACAGTCCGCTGCCGCATATTCCGCAATCGATCATCGACGAGGCGATCGAGACGATCATTAAGCCGACGGCGGAAGCGATGGTGAAGGAAGGGCGGCCGTTCCGCGGCGTCCTGTTCGCGGGCCTGATGATTACCGAGGACGGTCCGAAGACGATCGAATTCAACGCACGCTTCGGCGATCCGGAGACGCAGGTCGTCCTGTCGCTTCTGGAAACCGATCTGATCGACATTTTCCTGGCCACGATCAACGGCCGCCTGCAGGATATGGACATCAAGTGGAGCGACGAATCGGCCGTCTGCGTCATTCTCGCGTCCGGAGGCTACCCCGGCGGCTATCCGAAAGGGATTCCGATCTACGGCTTGGACGAAGTGCGCGATTCCGTCGTATTCCACGCCGGAACGGCCGTCAAGGACGGGCAGATCGTCACCGACGGCGGACGGGTGCTCGGCGTCACCGCCAAAGGCGCGACCATCGAGGAAGCGCGCGCGAAAGCATATGCCGACGCGGAGCGAATTCGTTTCGACGGGATGCAGTACCGCAAAGATATCGCTTTGAAAGCATTGCAATAATCGAATGTGAGCGATAACGTCCGCCGTCCGGCGGGCGTTTTTTTCTTTTAAGGGTGCAACCTTTTTTTTCGAACGTGTTTCGGCCGGACATGGACACGGTGGCGTATTTGGAACTGGACGAGCCGATTTTCGGGGGATAGCCGGGGACGGCGGCGAACAAAAAAGACCGCCGGAAGCGGTCGGTTATTCGAATTCGTTTTTTTCGAATTTTTTCTTATGCTTAAGCTCGTATAAGACCGCCGTCAGCAACCCGGCCGCAAGAAGAAACGAAAGCCAATACGTTTTGACGAAATCGAGAAATCCGTTCATGCCCGCATCGCCTCCGACGTTATTTTGTCCAAATGGCTTGGTATGAATCCCGAATCGTATGATATACTAATACCAAATATAGGTTTCATCCGAACGGAGGGGTATTCCATGAACGTGGAGCAACCGAATTCCTACGCCGGCGAAGGCCAGTCGACGTACAATGCGCCGTTTCACAAGCTGCTGCGCATGTTTACGCTGTCGATTCTCGTTTCGTTCGTCGGATCGTTCGTAGGCATGTACGTCCCGCCGGCGCTGTTTATACCGCTCATCATCATCGAGCTGGTCATGCTTGTCGCAGCCTTTTTCATTCGGCGGAAAGGCAAAGGGATCGGATACGGTTTCGTGTTCGCGTTTTGTTTCATCAGCGGCATTACGGTTTTTCCGAGTCTGGCTTACTACACGTCGATCGGCGGACCGACGCTCGTCACGAGCGCGTTTTTGCTCACGGGCGTCATCTTCGGCGGGCTGACGGCTTACGCGTATTATTCGAAGCGGGATTTCAGCTTTCTCGGCGGATTTTTGACGGTAGGCATTCTCGTCCTGATCGGCTTCAGTCTGATCGGCCTGTTTACGGGAGGATTCGGCGGCACGCTCGGTCTGCTGATCGCGGCATTCGGGGTGCTCGTATTCTCGGGCTTCATCCTGTACGACATTTCGCAGTATAAGCACGGGATCGCCGACGAAGAAATTCCGCTGGCCGTGCTCAACCTGTACTTGAACTTCATCAACCTGTTTCTGTATTTGCTCCGGCTGCTCGGCATTTTGTCCGACGACTGACGCCGGAAAGCGGCCGTTTGACCGCATGTTCCGTTTGATCGATTCCGAAAGCTTTGCGGCCTGCGGGCTGCTCCGGTCTTGTAGCCGGACGGCGCGCACGGCTGCAAAGCTTTTTGTTTATGTTCTATGAGACGCGAAAGTCTCATAAACTGGTACGGATTCGAATCTATCGGTACGAAATCGATAGATCGGGAGGAAAAGGAGGGACTCCATGCCGAGACATAATTGGTTGAAGCTGGCGTCTGCCGCCATCGTCGGCGGTACGCTTGCGCTCGCCGCAGCGGGCTGCTCAAAGGGAGGCGTGCCGGAAGCGGTTCCGGTGCGGAGCGAATCGCCGCCGGCAGGCGACCCGGCGCCGTCCGGCGGAGACGCGCATCCAAGCCGGCAGCCAGTGCCTGCGCCCGCGCCCGCGCATGTTTATCCTTTGACCGGCTTGCCTGCGGAAAGCGAAACGAAGCGGCGGCCGATCCTGGTCATGGTCGAAAACTCGCCGCAAGCCCGCCCGCAAACCGGACTGGACGAAGCGGACATCGTCTATGAGATTTTGGCGGAAGGGGAAATTACGAGATTCGCCGCCGTCTACCAGAGCGCTTCTCCGCAAACGATCGGTCCGGTGCGAAGCATCCGGCCGTATTTCGTCGAGCTCGGCGACGGACTCGACGCGCTGATCGTGCACGCCGGCTGGAGCCAGGAAGCGATGAACATGATCGCCGAACGCAAGCTGGCCCATTTCGACCAAGTGTACGGCGACGGCAGCTATTACTGGCGCGACCCGAAGCGGAAAATGCCCCACAACTTGTACACGGGCGCGGAGCTGATCCGCAAAGGGGCGGAAGCGAAACGGTTCCGCGCCGACTGGAACGGACCGATCGCGACGTTCGCCGCTCCGCCCGCGAAAGGGGCGCCCGCTTCGCCGGACGCCGCGGCGGCGGTCAAGGCGACGATCCCGTATTTGCACGGTTATACGGTATCGTACGAATACGATGCGGCAAACGGCGTCTACTTGCGGTCGATGAACGGGGAGCCGCACGTCGACGCCGAATCGGGCCGCACGTTGAGCGCCGCGAACGTAATCATTTGCTATGCGGAGCATCGCGTGGTGGACAAGGAGGGGCGGCGCGACGTCGATTTGTTCGGTCCGGGCAAAGGCGCGCTGCTTCAGGGAGGCACGAAGCGCGATATCGTCTGGGAGCGCAAGGACGGCCTCATTCGCGCCTACGAGGGCGGCAAGGAGCTCGGCTGGCTGCCGGGGCAAACATGGGTGCAGATCGTTCCGACGGGAGGGGCGGCGACGTTTGAATAGATAAGCCGCCTTTGGACTATTTTTACGGCGATCCGGGCAAACTAACTGTAGGTATCGCGAAAATGGAAAGGGGCACCCACATGCATCACATCATCGGCATCGCTATCGGAGGAGGCATTGCGGCATTGATGGATTTGCTGCAATGGCTGCTGTAATCGCCGGACGTTCCGGACATACCGCTTTGTTTTGCGGCCCGCGTTGACGCATCGCTCGCAGGAGGCTCCCTGGCGGAGCTTTTCTTTTTTTCGCCGCCCGTTTCGTTGTGGTAAAATATTGGAAACGGCAAAGCGGAGGGGACGCTTATGAGAATCGCGGTATGCGGGGGGACGGGCTTGATCGGCGGCAAGTTGATCCGCTATTTGCAATTGTGCGGGGACGAGATCGTTCTCGTCTCCCGCCAAGGGTCCGGGGGCATACGCGACCGGCTGAAGACGGTCTCTTGGGACGAGCTGGCGGACCGGAAGGGGCTGTTCGAGGGGCTGGACGGCATCGTCAATTTGGCGGGGGAAACGATCAATCAGAGATGGACGGCGCGGGCGAAGCGCCGCGTGCTCGACTCCAGGCTGGAAGCGGTCGCGAAGCTCGCCCGGCTGACCGAATCGCTGGACGAAAAGCCGAAGGCGGTCGTGAACGGCTCGGCGGTCGGCATATACGGCACTTCCGAGACCGATGTTTTCAACGAAACGAGTCCGGTCGCGGCCGTCGATTTTTTGTCTGGCGTCGTCCTGGAATGGGAGCGGGCCGCCCGATCGATCGCCTGCGACAGGCTCGTGCTGCTGCGTACGGGCGTCGTGCTGGATCGGGACGGCGGAGCGCTGCCGCTGATGGCGCTCCCGTTCAAGTTCGGCGCCGGCGGCAAAGTCGGCAGCGGTCGGCAATGGCTGAGCTGGATTCATATCGACGATATCGTGCGCCTCATCCGCCACTGCCTCGAGCGGCCCGACGTTCGCGGCCCGGTCAACGCCACCGCGCCGCATCCGGTGACGAGCTCGGACTTCGCCCGGGCGCTCGGGCGCGCCTTGCGCAGGCCGAGCCTGTTTCCCGCGCCCGCGTTCGCGCTTCGTCTCGCCCTGGGCGAGATGGCGGACATGCTGCTCACCGGCCAAAACGTCGTGCCGGCCAAGGCGGTCGAGCACGGCTTCGCATTCCGGCATCCAACGGTGGATGAAGCGTTAAAAGCGATCTATGGCGGGGACTCGGCATAAATTGAGTCTTTTCTGCATCTTGACACTCTGTGTAAGGTATTGTTAACTGAAATAGAGCAAAACCCGTACAAGTCAGATACAATTAACTGGAAGCCAGGTGAAGCAGATTGAGCGGGAACAAACGGATTTTGATGGGGGCGGGACGGCCTCCGCTCAGCGAAGGCGTGCTGGCCGCTACCCAAAAGGTCATACACGAAGCGCTCGAACGGCTCGGTTACGGCGAAAGCTATTTTGAGCTGCTGAAGGAGCCGCTGCGGCTGCTGACCGTGCGCATCCCGGTCCGGATGGACGACGGGCAGGTCAAAGTGTTTACCGGCTATCGCGCCCAGCATACGGACGCCGTCGGACCGACAAAAGGGGGGATCCGCTTCCATCCGAGCGTCACGGCGGAGGAAGTGTCCGCTTTGTCGCTGTGGATGACGCTGAAATGCGGCATTTTCGATTTGCCTTACGGCGGAGGGAAAGGCGGCATCATCTGCGATCCGCGGACGATGTCGCTCGGCGAGGTCGAACGTTTGGCGCGCGGCTACGTGCGGGCGATCAGTCAAATCGTCGGCCCGAACAAAGATATTCCGGCTCCCGACGTATACACGAACGCGCAAATCATGGCTTGGATGCTCGACGAGTACAGCCGCATTCGCGAGTACGATTCGCCCGGCTTCATTACCGGCAAGCCGCTCGTGATCGGCGGATCGCAAGGGCGCGAGAAGGCGACGTCGCTCGGCGTGGCGATTTCGATTCGCGAAGCGGCGGCGCAGCAAGGAATGGCGCTGAAAGGGCTCAAGGTGTGCATCCAAGGATTCGGCAACGTCGGCAGCCATTTGGCGGAAATTCTCGACCAATGGGGCGCGATCGTCGTCGGCATCAGCGACGTACACGGCGGCATTTACGACGAGAAAGGTCTGGATATTCCTTACTTGCTCGACCGGCGGGATTCGTTCGGCAGTGTGACGAACTTGTTCAGCAAACGGCTGACGAACGCCGATTATCTCGTGCAGCCGTGCGACGTGCTCGTCCCGGCGGCGCTCGAAAACCAGATCACGCTGGAAAACGTCGACCGGATCCAGGCGAAGCTGATCGTCGAAGCCGCGAACGGCCCGACTACGCTGGAGGCGTCCGACAGGCTCCACGAGCGCGGCGTGCTCGTCGTACCGGACGTGCTGGCGAACGCGGGAGGCGTGACCGTTTCGTACTTCGAATGGGTGCAAAACAACCAGGGCTATTATTGGACCGAGGAAGAAGTAAACCGGAAGCTCGAATCGAAAATGGTCGAAGCGGTCCAGAAAGTGCTCAGTTTGGCGAAAAGCCGCGGCATTACGCCCCGTCTTGCCGCTTACATGGTCGGCGTGCAGAAATATGCCGAAGCGAGCAGGCTGAGAGGCTGGGTCTAATCCGTCCGGCAAACGCATATTGAAAAAGAAATCGGCTATCCAGGAGCATCGCTTCCGCGGCAGAACGGTCTGCACGGCGATGCTCTTCTTTTTGTGCATAGGCTTGAACGCTGCGCATTGATGCGGATCGGGGGAACGGGAAATGGGCGAGCTGGAAATTCCGACTTGGTATTATCGCCATTACGATGCGGATTTCGCGCTGGACGTCCCGGCGGAAGCTTTCGGAGGCTGGAACAAAACGACGCTGCCGATTCGCCGGGACAAAACGGCGCTCGTCGTCATGCACGCCTGGGACTGCGGAACGAGGGAGCAGTACCCCGGCTGGCATCGCGTCGTCGAGTACATTCCGCGCTCGTACGACGTATGCGACCGTGTGCTGCCGGGGGTGCTCGGCGCCGCCAGAGACGCCGGCATGACGGTCTATCACGTCGTCCGCCCGGGCGGGGACTATTTTCGCGATTGCCCGGGCTTCAAAAGAGCGGTCCGGCTGGCCGGCCCGGAACAACCGAAAGCGCGTCGGGTCGAGCACGACGACACGTTTCGCCGGCTGACGGCGTTCAAGGCGCGGGACGTTTTCCCGGGCGAGCATAACCGGGCCGACATCGCGGCCGGGCAGAGCCGCATCGATTTTCCCGCTACGGCGCGCCCGCAGGGCGAGGAAGGCGTCGCGGAATCGACCGCGCAGCTGCATGCGCTTTGCCGGGAGGACGGCATCAACCATCTGGTGTACGCCGGCTTCGCGATCAACGGCTGTCTGCAAACGTCGCCGGGAGGGATGGTCGACATGCAGCGGGAAGGCTACCTGTGCTCGGCGATCCGCCAGGCGGTGACGGCGATCGAAAACAAGGAAACGGCCCGAGCCGAAACGGCGAAAGAGATCGCGCTCTGGCAAGTCGCTCTGCTGTACGGCTTCGTCTATGACGCGGACGATTGGATCGCCGCTCTGCGCCGCGGGGCGTGACGGCCGACTCCGGAACGCCGGCCGGGATAAACCGCCGCTTCGGCACCGCCGCAAAAACCGCCCGCTTCGCTGCGCCAAACGGCAGCGGAAGCGGGCGGTTTCGGTCACCAATACGGATTGCGGCGTTTCGCCTTGTGCACGTAAATCGTCGAGCGCGTGCGCGCTTTTCTTTTGCCTTTCCGGCGCCGGCGTTTGCGTCTGCGCGGCCGTTTCCATTCCTCCTGGTCCAAATCGTCGTCGTCCGCCGCCTTCGATTTGCCGGGCAGCATCGTCATGAGCAGCTTGATCATCGGCTGCATTTGCTGAATGCTGCTGACGATTTTCTGGACTTTGCCGACGGTCGAGATAATGCCGTCGATGCCGCCCAGCCGGTCGACGACCGATTTGATGTCTTTGAAGTTCAAGCCGCTGAGCAGCCCGCCGGCGCTTCCGCCCCCGCCGCCCCCGCCTCCAAGCGGCGGGCCCGGCAATTGCTGCCCGAATTGCGGGGGGATGTAGCTGTATTCGGCGGGAAGCCCGCCGTGTCCCGCCCCCTGATGGGAGCCGAATTCCCGGTAGTCCCATTGATTTCGCTGGTTCCGGGCGTCGTGCCAAGTCGGCCATTGATGTGGATTCACGAGATTCACATTCCTTCTTGTTTAGGTTATAGGCTATACGATACTGTATGTCGTAGGCGAATGATTGGATTGGACGAATGCCCGGTTTGCCGCATCCGGTTCGGGGGATCGCCCTTTCGTCCGGGAAAACGGGCGCGAAGCGGCGCCCTTTTTTATGTATGATTCGGTTTCCTTATTGACGATCTCGTTGTATTCGTCACCGATGCGGGGCGGCTGGCGAAGGGAACGAGGTTGCGCAAAAAGCGCGTTACGTCTGGAAAGTACGCTAAAGCCGGGGCGAGCAGCGCCTTTCGTTTCTGCGTCCGGCTTTCGAATCGAATATCGAACGAACGGGAAAACCTCACGTTAACTCGCTCTCCTAGTGGCGTCGTGTCGAAATACCGGGAGAAGCTCCAGGTAAAATGGCGCAGTATCGGCGAAATGCACGGTATGGACGAATGTAGCGGGACATTTTCCCTTTGTTTTGCCCGGAAACGGGAAGCTTTCAGAAAATAGCGGGAGCATTTCCATCTCGCTTCCCGCTCCGCTGCCGGTTCGGCGTGCAAAGAGGATCGGTTTGCACAGAAAAGACCGTCCGTCCCGATTTCGCTAAAGCGCCAAAGCCGGAGCGGGTTTCCTGCTGCCGGCGGCGGGAAATGGCGATAGCGGCTCGTACGACCTGCGCCGGTGACGGCGGGAGTTGAAGCGGGGGCGAGCATGGGGCGCGGCGGGACTGGTCCCCAGTACCAAATGTGTAACGGACATGGAGGCCGCTATCGAGTCTCATTTCGGCTTATTTTTTTTCTAACGGACACAGGCACAGCTATTTGGCGAAAAACCCCCTTTTGGACGGCGATTCGGGGTAATTAAGAGCAATGGTGTCCGTTACGAGTGGAAAACGGCCGATTTTCGCGAAATAAGCGCCGTGGCGTCCGTTACGTTTCGGAAGCCGCTGTTTTTGCTCATCCTCGAAATGCGTCGATAGATGGTTTTCCTTATGGAAGCTTGCGGGGAACGTGCCTGTCGCGCTTGGAGTCGGCATAACCGGCGAATTCGAACCGTTTCGCACAAAAGATGTTATAATATGAACAGCATGCAGTCGCCGATCGGCGGCGAAGGCTGTTATATCATTTTAGCCCGGTGATGCATAGAAATTTTAACGTTTCGCAATCGTAAAGGAAGGATTGTCGCTTTTGATGTCGAAACAGGTATGTAAGTCAGTGAAATAGGGGTTGAGTTAACGTGCAATTAAAGAAGTTAAACGATAAATCGATCGACCAGTTGTTCGAAGCCGTTTTGACGCTCAAGACGGTGGAGGAGTGCTACATTTTTTTCGACGACCTGTGCACGGTCAACGAAATCCAATCGTTGTCCCAGCGTCTTGAGGTTGCCCGCATGCTCGGCAAAGGCAGCACCTACAACCAGATCGAGGCCGAGACGGGGGCGAGCACGGCGACGATTTCCCGCGTGAAGCGGTGCTTGAATTACGGAAACGACGGCTACAAAATGGCGCTCGAACGGCTCGGCCGTTAATCGCGTCCGCAGCCCGGATTCCCGGCTCATCGGACGGTTTGCCGGAAGCCCGCTCCCGATCGGAGCGGGTTTTTTGGCGTTGGGCCGGGGGCGAATTGACTTTCGGGAGCGGTTTCGATAGCATGAGGATGACAAGTTGGCGGAAAGGATGTCCCCTTATGAGCAAAGCCGGCGTTCTCGTCATCAGCCACGGCTCCCGCAGCCCGGAATGGATCGAACTCATCGATCGGGCCGTCGCGGATATCGGCGATCTCGGCAGCGGAACGGAAGAGGTGCCGATCGTCTCTTCGTTTTTGGAAATCGTCGAAGGGCGGCTGATTCAGGACGGCATCGATTCGCTCGAAGCGCAAGGCGTCACCGATATCGTGGTCGTCCCGCTGTTCGTTTCGTACGGGAGCACGCACGTCGAGGAAATCCGATATGCGCTCGGCGACTTGCCCGCGCCGTCGTTCGATACGGATTTGCAGCCGTTTCGTCTGCGCGCGAACGTGCATATGTGTCCGCCGCTCGACGACGATCCGGTTGTGGCGGATATCGTATTCGATCGTCTGCGGAGCTTGACGGATCGTCCGGAGCGGCAGCGCGTGCTGCTGGTCGGCCACGGGAGCGAGATTCCGCAATTTTACCGCAGATGGAAAACCGGCATGGACCGCGTCGCCGCACGGCTGCGGCTGCTCGGCGGCTATGCCGACGTACGGTCGGCGCTGCTGCTCCCGGATGAAACGCGGGAGGCTTTCGCCGATTGGCGCGAATCGGAGCCGGATTGCGACATCGTCGTGGTGCCGCTGTTTTTGAGCTCGGGCTATTTTACGAATACGGTCATTCCGCAGCGGCTGGACGGACTTCGCTATACGTATGACGGCAAGGCGCTGCTGCCGCACCCGTCGGTCTCGCGCTGGATGGAGCGGCAGGCGGCGGAGCGGCTGAAGCGGATCGGGCCGCGTAGAAACTTATGCTAGATGGAGGTATGGGTCGATGGCGAAACGCGCAAGATTGATCTACAATCCGACGTCGGGTCGGGAAGAAATGAAGCGCAGATTGCCGGAAATTTTGCAGCGGCTGGAGCAGGGCGGGCTCGAAACGTCGACCCACGCCACGATCGGGGAAGGGGACGCCGTCCTGGCCGCCGCCGATGCGGTGGAGCGCGGCTTCGACGTCATTATCGCCGCGGGCGGCGACGGTACGCTGTACGAAGTGATCAACGGGATGGCCGAGAAAAAGAATCGTCCCCCGCTCGGCATTTTGCCGCTCGGGACGACGAACGATTTTGCCCGGGCGCTCGGCATTCCGAAGCATTGGGAATACGCGGTCGATCTGATTTTGCAGCGGCATACGCGGGTGATCGACGTCGGCAAAGTGAATCAGCGTTATTTCATCAACATCGCCGGCGGCGGCTCGCTGACGGAGCTCACGTACGAGGTGCCCAGCAAGCTGAAAACGGTGCTCGGCCAGCTGGCGTACTATATGAAAGGGCTGGAGAAGCTGCCGCGGCTGAGGCCGACCGAGCTGGTGTTCCGCGCCAAGGAGAAAGTCGTCCACGAGGAAGTGATGATGTTTCTCATCTGCAACAGCAACTCCGTCGGCGGCTTCGAGAAGCTGGCGCCGGACGCCAGCCTGAGCGACGGGCTGCTCGACGTGTTCATTTTGCGGAAATGCAATTTGCCGGAGTTTATCCGCATCGTCTCCTCGGCGCTGCGCGGCGAGCATCTGAACGATCCGCACGTCATTCATTTCAAGACGCAGCATATCCAGGTGACATCGCCGGATTACGTGCAGCTTAATCTCGACGGCGAGTTCGGCGGCACACTGCCGTGCACGATATCGGTGCTGCCGGATCATTTGCAAATTTTTGTCGACGAATCCGGAACGTCTACTTACAAATAAAAGGCGGAGTGTTATCCAACGTGGCAAACCGAACCGGCCCTACCGGCCGAACGAAACGGAACAGAAAGCCGGACGGACGTCCGGGCGAAACGCGAGGCGGCAGGGCGGCCGCCGCGGCCGCCGCTCCGGTGGCGCTGCGGGAGGAAGTCGTCGCCGATGTGATCGGCATCGGGCATGAAGGCGAAGGGGTAGGCCGGGTGAACGGCTTTACCCTTTTTATTCATGGCGCCTTGCCGGGCGAACGGGTGAAGGCGCGGGTCACCGGCCTCAAGAAGCAGTACGGTCACGCCGAGCTGCTGGAGGTGCTGGAGCCGAGCCCGGACCGCGTCGGGCCGCCGTGCCCCGTATTTGCCGAGTGCGGCGGCTGCCAGCTGCAGCATCTCGGCTACGAGGCGCAGCTGCGGTGGAAGCGGCGGCTGGTCGCCGACAATTTGCAGCGGATCGGCAAGCTGCGGGTTGCCGAGCTGCGGCAGGAGGGCGAGGCCGCGGATGCGGCGGGACGGGAGCGCGTCGGGAGCGGCGCCGGCGGCGCTGAGGACAGCGGAGGCGTCGTGGTGCATCCGACCATCGGCATGGCCGAGCCTTGGCGGTACCGCAACAAGGTGCAGGTGCCGATCGGGGAGCGGGAGGGCGGCTTGGTCGGCGGCTTTTACGCGACGGGCAGCCACCGCATCGTCGACAGCGAACGCTGCCTCATTCGCGGCGAAATCGCCGACGACATCGTTCGCGTCGTGAAGCGTCTCGCCGCCGAAGCCGGCATTCCCGCGTACGACGCGGAGAAACGGCAAAGCGGCCTGCGCCACGTCATCGTCAAGACCGGCTTTCGCACCGGCGAAACGATGGTCGTGCTCGTCACGGATACGGAGCGGCTGCCGAACGCCGACCGGCTGGCGCGGCGCATCGCGGAATCGGTCCCGGGCGTGGCCAGCGTATGCCACAACGTGAACGACGGGCCTCCCGGTACGGTGATGGGACCGCGTACGTCGGTGCTGTGGGGCCGGGACCGGATTTACGACGCGATCGGCGACGTGCGGTTCGCGATATCCGCGCATTCGTTTTACCAGGTCAACCCGGTGCAAACGGAGGCGCTTTACGGCAAAGCGCTCGAATACGCCGGGCTGACCGGCGGCGAAACGGTGATCGACGCGTATTGCGGCGTCGGCACGATTTCGCTGTTCCTCGCGCAGCGGGCGAAGCGCGTCTACGGCGTGGAGATCGTCCCGGAGGCGATCGAGGACGCCCGCCGCAACGCCGAGCTGAACGGCATCGCGAACGCGGAATTCGCGGTCGGCAAAGCCGAGGACGTCCTCCCCTCGTGGCGGGAGCAGGGCATCCGCGCCGACGTCATCGTCGTCGACCCGCCGCGCAAAGGGTGCGACGCCGCCCTGCTCGAGACGATCGTCGCGATGCGTCCGCAGCGCGTCGTCTACGTCTCGTGCAACCCGTCCACGCTCGCCCGCGACTTGCGCGTGCTGGAGGACGGCGGCTTTCACACCGTCGAGGTGCAGCCGGTGGATATGTTTCCGCATACGGCGCATGTGGAGTGCGTAGTGTCAACACATCGTATTGACAAATAATGGGGCGCCTAAACCGGATGCAAACAAAATAAACAGCCTATCCTTTTTGAAAAGGTAGGGCTGTTTATTTTGGCTAATTCGAACTATTCAAAGCTTACCGAGTTATGCAAGCGAGAATGGGTATGATATACTATATGGAAATTACTTCTTTCTCGCGAAGACTAGTTTCTCGAATAAAAGAATCCAGCGAAAGCTGACCATACTCTATCTGATTTATAGATTTGTTATCTAATTCATCAATTACCGCTGAAGCTACTGCTTGAGCTAGGAGACAAGGAACGGCGTTTCCGATCTGGCGATAAATTGCAGATTTACTTCCCTTAAACACATAATCTTCAGGGAATGTTTGGATTAGAGCTGCTTCTTTTATGGTAAGTCTCCTTAATCTTGATGGTGCTTGAGCAAACTCTGGAACTTTACCAGCTAGTAAACTTTGGTGATAATTAACCACCCAATTATCATTAGCTGTCCTGTAGAGTAAAGCCTCATCAACTATAGGAGTTTTATTTCCTCCCATTGAAGCTGGGAGGGTGTTTGAAATACCGTCGATGTCCAGAGGTCGTCCCATTCCATTAAATATCATACCTGCATACGGAGACTTTCTCATAACTGGATTTGCTGCAAGGGTAATTCGTGCTTCACAAGTATGTGGGTTACTTGGAGAACCCGCCGGACCAAGGTGAGATATAGTCTCCCTTATGGTTCTAGGCTGTATTTTCTGCAACTGTAATCTTCTTAACAATAGCTCTTGATCCAGATATTTATTTAACAATCCAATAAAAAAGACACGTTCTCTTTTTTGGGGGACTCCATAGTCCGCAGAATTAAGTAAGAAAGGATAGCAACTATAGCCTAACTCATCTGCAATTTGAAACATTCTTGTTCTAACCGATTTCCATTTTTCAAGTTTGGCCAGCGCACTGACGTTTTCAAGAACAAATGCTTTTGGTTTCACAATTTTTATAACATCAAGATAAGTCCATATGAGGGTGCTTCTCTCATCATTAGGGTCCATCTTTCCTGCCACTGAGAATCCTTGACAAGGTGGGCCACCGAAAACAATATCTATTCCTTTGAGATTTTCTAGCTCGTTAAAGGTGTCACGCACATCACCTCTATACAAAAAAGATTCAGGATGATTGGCCTCATAAGTATTGCAGGCGTCTTTATCCAGCTCGTTTGACCAAACAATATTTACTCCTGCATTCTTGAATCCAACATCCATACCGCCAGCACCTGAGAACAAAGATAGTCCAGTATATTTACGCAAGTTATCAACTCCAATCATTTTTTTATTTTACTATAAGTCGCGGTTTTAGTCAGTATAGCAAACATATGTTCTGATTTGAAGAATTCTTTTTACACAAGATTCGGGGGTAAAGACATATGAGCGAAGTAAGAGTGGATAAAAGCCAAGCATACGAAATATTAGTGCAAGCAACGCAAAAAGCAGGGACTAAAGAATACAATTGGCAGTCCAAATTTTCAAATGAAATACAGACTGTTCTCTTCGGTACTCATCTGACGTTTCGATACATATTAGTGACAGCTCTCTTAGCAAAGGCAACTAATCCACAAGTTAATGCACTATGCTTGCAAGCCGGTTCTCAATTACAAGGTGCATATGATGCGAGGAGTCTTTGTCATGGCTTATTAGTACCATTTGAACGTAAATATTTTGACGGGGGTCTGGGAAGTTCAAACGAACCTTTTCTCAACAAGCCAGCCCGTGCTCCTGAATTGAGTCCTACTAACCCGGTGCGTCGGGGTAATGATCAGATGTTGTTAAATTTACTTTGCACATTTTTACCGAAAATTAGCTCGCAGCAGGAAGCCTTCGATGCCCTTTCTGATTCTATCCGATGTTGTCTGATAAATTTTCTTAAGAAAAAGAAGGAGAACTCGGTACAAGTTGCAAAAGTTCCTTCTCTCTATGAGATGGATTACTTCCTTGAAGATCTCCTTGAGCAGGCCTGCAGTGGGGAAAGCTTGGTACTGGCTATTGGCGTTCTTATGAAGCTTTACTGTGCTGCATTGGCGGGTAAGACAAAAGTAGAGATACATGTCGTAAATCAGTCAGGAGCTTCTTCCAAAGAAGTAAGTGATATCGATGTTTATTTGAACGGACAATTGTTATATGCCGTTGAAGCAAAAGATAAAATATTTACACAAGATGACGTAAATCACGCAGTACGAAAAGTAGTTGAGTCTGGATTCGATAGGTTAATGTTTGTTACAGGTCCAAGAGCAACACTACAGGGTTCGACTGAAGACGAACTCATAAAAAGTGCAGCAAAAAGAGGAGTTTACTTAACCTTCATATCTCATAAGGAATATATAAAATTGTTCCTTGCACAGATTCTTCCAACTAGTACTGATCAATTTTTCGTTACTTTAATGTCAATAGCACGAGAAGCAAGAATGAAAGATGATACTGTTAAGTATTTACAAAAACTCGCCCAAAAACATGGATTCATTGAGTGATTTTGCAGCCTCGGATTAGTCTTTGCTAAACCGGGGCTTCTATTTCAGTTGGTGTCGAGAATATCAGAAAGCGACTTTCCGGAGTCAACATATCCACGGTCAATAGCTTCCCATAGATATAGTGATACAACACTCTGAAACGGTGACCATGCATGATCAACTTGTTGAAGGTAATTTGACTTAGGATGCTCTGGAAGATTATACAGCCATTTAGCAGCTCGTTGAAGCCCTGCGTCCGCATAAGACATAACGTTCGTTCGACCTAAAGCAAATATCAAAAACATTTCGGCTGTCCATTTTCCTATTCCTTTTACTTCAGTCAATCTTTTAATGACTTCTTCGTTATCCCAGTCACGAATGCTACTAAAATCAAGCTGCTCTGTTAATACCTTCTCCGCTAAGTCTTTAAGATACATTATTTTTGCATGCGATACTCCCGCGGCTCTTAGTTGATCGTGCGATAGGGATATAATGCTAGAAGCTGTAACTTTATCACTACATAAACATTGAACACGATTGCGAATAGTGGCCGCAGCTTTTGATGATAACTGCTGGCCAATAATAGACATTGCTAATGACTCGAAATAGTCCACATCTGATTTATGTTCTACGTCTCCTATCAGATGAATTAAATCTTTAAGTATTGGATCAGATTCACAAAGTAGTCTAACACTTTCAGCGCTTAAACATATATTGTTTTGCATTTCATTTTTACCTTTCTACAATCTGATTGAAATTAAGTCGCCATGTTGCAGTTGTCTTGGAGTTGACAGATGTGGCATTTGGGGTTACTGCCACATACATTAGCATAATCTGTAGCGCAGAAAACCCACATCAGATTATCAATATAAGTAAGACTAACATTTGCTTCTTTTGAAATAGTACTTAATATTCTATATGTGTCTATTTCTGATGGATAACCGGGATATAGGTTCAAACGGTTTTTACTAATAATGCGTCGTAAATGCAAGTCCGGTTTTATAGCCTGAATACCAACATTTCTTAAGTACTCCAGTGCCAAGGCAAAACCAATTTGTTTAAGCTTATACTTTTTCCCTTTCGCTAGTTCCCAAGCAATGTCAATTGGTGAATCACTGATAACATACTTGTCAAGACTGCCATAATCCAACTCGATTTGCTCGAATACTGAAAGATTGAAGTCCAAACTAGCCAACTGCTTATCAATCGCTCGGTTGCCACATTTGATACCTTTAAGTTGCTCAGCCAAGAGCCTTTTGTCTGCTTGCTTGAGTTTTTCAACCTGAAAATTCAAAAATATTTCGGTTATCTTTGTCATATTCTGCATGATAGGCTTCCAAGGTCTTTGGTTACTTAATAGAGCAAGAATCATACCCTTAACGTGCTCATTAATATCAAATGTGTCGCCGCGGGATCTTTTTTCAAACCGCTCAATCTGCCCCAGATCATCGACAGTTTGTTTTAAGTCGTAACCAATATGGTGTAGTGTTATCTCCATTCTGGTTACAATTTCCGCTAAGTTCATATTGAAGAGCCTTTCTGTAGATAGATAATTTTAACTTACAGTATGAATGCTTCTCCAGAGATTTTTTACTTTTAGAGAAGTACTCGAGTTCCTTACGTATTCATGAAGCTCGTCATAAAAAAACAGTTTACTGTTCGTTGGCATTTTTAACAATTGAAGAAGTATCCATTCAAAAATATCGACAAAATAGTAAATGGTATCTTGAAAAACAAATTTTCCAAGAACCCCGTTTAAATCGGTAGTTATTATACCTTCGGGGACATCGCTTTTTCTGCAGACAACGATTACCTCATTAATATGAGTTGAGTGAGTCTCATTGTAAACCTTTAGTGCCTCGTATGATTCACTAATGCGTTGCTGATTGAATGGCTTCACTGTAACTTCGTATACTTTTAGAATCCCGCCCTCCAAGGTTTCTTCATTCACATCACCTGGTTTTTTGCTAGTAGTACTTGTTGTGGATGCCCTGTCTTCAAAACCAGTAACTATAATTCCAGTCCCTAATGTTTCATGATATGAGTGTAGCAATAGCCCGAATATACGTTGTGGGGTGTTTCCTGCATCTGGCGTTTCTTGAATGAGCCTGCTACAAAGCATAAATAAGAACTCCGGGTCCGATTGAGGCTCAAGTTCGACATTCAAAGCTTCCGTTTTCTTCGCCTCATCGATAAATTTGGTCATGAGACAAACAGCAAAATTCTCCAGATCATCTCTTGAAACAGTTTCTATCCACTGAACGAGACGAACTACGGCTGCTGCAACGTGAGCAGGCCTTCTTTGGCCTGCCCATTCGTCATTTATACCAACGGTAGCCTTAGCAACATTCAAAGGGCCAGATTTTCTGCGTGGAATATTCAGTTCTAGTAATACATGTCGAATTGGATGTTCAAACAGTGGCCGAGGGTGACACTCATAAAATGCTTCTGATGCCTTAAAATTACTATCAAGAAGTCGTGCCACAACAACAACGAGTGTTATCTCTCTGAATCCCCAATATGAGGTTGAAAATAGCAGATCAAGATCATTTGAAAAAGCGGGGTCATTCTTGAAATGTTTATTTTGAGCTTTGACAACTATATCTCCAAGTAATTCAGTGACTCGAATAAACCTTTCCTCTTTTTTATTTCGTTTTCTCATCCAGACTAGATCCCTTCTAAATATGATCTAATCTTATTTCGACATTTTATATCCAGAACCTTTATATTCCCACTAAACTTTCATAATCAAGAGGAGTGCCAAGAAATATAAACTGGGCCGAGGAACGATGACAATTTCATTCCTCGGCCCATTTCTATAATGTGTGGATTTTTTGCTATAAAGCATTAAACAATCTTTTCACAGTAATAAAAGCTTGCTGGCGTGTGTAGCCAGCAATCGGACTAAACCTATTACTTCCGGTGCTGCCCATAACCGCACTCCGATTTGTTTTATCCTTGATAGAGGTTACCGCCGAGACAGACTCCATCGCCCAGTTCGCTATATCATTGTTATCAGCAAAACTCGGTGAACTGTTTTCAGGACTGATGCCTAATATGTTGGCGGTTCTCATCAACATAACAGCGGCTTCTTGGCGAGTGATGTCCCCTTCCGGATCGAATACCCCGTTTCCTTTTCCACCTACGATACCGAGAGAGTAAGCAGTCAGAATGTCAGGATCACTTGTGTCACTGAAAGCTGATGAATCAATCTTTTTGTTTTTCTCGGCTAATAAAGAATCAACAGTTTTGCCAGTTTTGACCTCCAAGAGATGGACAACCAACTTGCTGAAGTCGGCTCGGGAAATGTTGCTGATATAGCCAAACTTCATCTCGTCGGGAATAAGGTTAAGCGAAAACGCCTTTTCAACTTCTGGCTTCGCCCAATCGGATGGGATGTCCGTAGGATTGGACAGAATACCCCACATACCGTTCTGCTTAACAGTTACTCCTTCTGGAGAAGCAAATGCTTCTGTGAAATACTCATCATTGGCGGTTGGAAATACCCGATTGCCTTGTGAATCTATAAAGAAAAATCTATGCTCTGGCTCGCCCGTAGGGGAGTATTCTGGCTTTTTGGCAACGAAGGCGTATTCTTCCGAAATATACTTGGGAAAATAAAAGACTTCAGCTTGACCTGTGTGGATATCGATTAACTCGAATTTTTCAATCGTAACGGGATGCCACACTTTATTATCGGAGTATTCAGAAAGACTCACATACTTGTCTGGTTTGATAAGCACATTACCGTTAGCATCCGTGACTCCAACATTATAACTTTTATACTTCGAGTCAGCCAGCTTCTTGATAAAGATCATACCGTTCTGATACGGTTCATACTTTACCGTGCCGTCACTAAAGTCATAAGAGGATTTGACATAGTCAATTGAGTCATACTGCACAGGAATAATTAGCTTCCCAGATTTATCTATTAATCCGCTGAGGTAGCGCTTGGTTTGCGCATCATACTTTGTAACTACAGCGCGGCCGTTGATAAACGGAGAAACGTCTGAAAAAACACCCAAGTCTTTTCCTAAGACGTCTTTGCCTGTTTTATCAATTAAAGTGAAAGTCCCTGACTGAGTTGTTCGATCCCAATTCTCAGATACCGCAATAATTCCTTCGGAGAAATAGGTGCCGACCCTCCGATATTTGGGAGGGATCACAGTCTTGCCGGTTTTATCAATGAATCCTAATCTCCAGTAGTCGTCTTGATTGCTTTCTTCCCGGAGTTGCGCCAGTCCGTCATGAAAAGGGGCATCAATCAGTCGGTCTTTCAGAGCTGAGTATGGGATAACTACTTGGCCGTTCATATTTACAAAATTGTTTTTCCCGTTTATCCGAACTTCAAATAATCCGTCACCATATTGAATATCGTCATATGTATCTTCATTTAGGATGAACGATCTGCGTACTTTATCGTAAACTCCTTGGCTATAATCCGTACTAACTGTTACCCGAACAATTTTGCTTGTGATATCTTTCTTTTCAACATACTTAAATGGAAGAACATTGTTGCCCTTTTTGTCGATATACCCCCAATTCCCGTTTTTCTTTACCCAAGCAAGTCCATTTGAAAACGATTCTACATCGTCATATATGCAGGGAATGATCAGATTACCGTTCTTGTCCACGAACCCCCACTTATTATCCTCATTGCGAACGGCACCAAGACCTTCAGCAAAAGCCTTTGCATAAGTAAATTTTAAGGGGACTATTTCGCGCCCGAGTTTACTTACATAGCCGAACTTTCCGCCCTTAATTTCCCCTGTATTCAATAGCACTCCACCAATATTTGCAACGGCTAGCCCTTCTGATAAATCCCGAACATATGTGTATGATATTTGAGGTTTCAGCAACCAAACAAAAGGGGCGGTACTTGCCGGTGTTTGATTGTTTTCCTGTGCCATCGTGATGGGACTTGACAGCACTGTACACAGCAAAATAACTATCAATGTTAATCCAACTTTCGGGAAATGGAAACTACGCATCAAAAATACCTCCTAGAACTAAGCGATCAAAGTCTTTATATGGCATTAAACAGCCTTTTCATCGTAATAAACGCCTGCTGCTTCGTATAACTGGCCTTCGGACTGAAGTTATTGTTCCCCGTACTGCCCATCACCGGATTTTGGTTCGTTTTATCCTTAATAGAGGAGACTAGCGACACCGAATCTTTAGCCCAAATTGCAATTTCATCGTCGTCAGAATAAGTTCCGTTGTTGCCATCATCACCGATGCCTAGTATTTTGGCTGTTCTGGCCAGCATCACAGCGGCTTCTTGTCGGGTAATTTCACCATTGGGATCGAAAATGCCATTTCCTTTACCGCCAACAATTCCGAGAGAGTAGGCAGCAAGAATAGTGGGATCGTTGGTGTCTTTAAAAGCATTTGTGGCCAACACTCTGTTCTGATCCGAAAGCACTTCGGAAATGCTTTTCTGTTTCTTAACTTCTAGAAGATTAACGATTAATCTGCTAAAGTCTATACGGTTAATGTTACTGGTAAAATCATAATTGAACTGTTCAGGAACTAGATTCAGGGAATAAGCAACTTCAATTTCCTGTTTTGCCCAGTCTGAAGGGGTGTCCAAAGGATCATATATAAACCCCCATAAACCGTCTTTTTCTACGGCTGCGACCCCTTCACTGAATTTGTTAATATATTCGAATTGTGGCTTGATCACTTCATTACCAGAAAAATCTATAAGGCCTAACTTGCCGTTTTTTGCGACCAGTATCAAACCTTCTCTTCCAGTAGAAACAGCTTGAAATACCGGTTCATCAAATATGTCGTATTGGGGGCGGACAACTTCTTTTCCCGTTGAGTCTACAAACCCTTGTTTCCCATCTTTGATAACAGAAAGCAATTCATCCGTGACTACATTAATTTTATCGTAAATTGGTTCGGCTACTTCTTTTCCCGTCTTCTTGTCGATTAACCCGTATTTCTTGTTACTACGAGTAACATACAAATGCACTCCCATATAATCAACGTGATCATAATCTAGAGCTATTTCGTTGCCGCTCTGATCAATCAGACTGAACTTACCGTCTTTTTCTATGAGACTCGTAAAGTCTTTTTCTTTTGGTTTTGTGTTGTTATTCTTGGGGCTTGGATTGTTTTTGATAAAATCATCAACATCATACTGAGGTTTTACGACTTCTTTCCCGGCTTGATCAATGTACCCCCATTTTCCATCTAAACTTACTCCTGCAAAACCGCCAGAGAATTCTCTTGCAACATCGTATTGTGGCTTAACTACTTCCGTACCATTCTGGTCAATATAGCCATACTTTCCGTCTTTGAGTACTGGTGCCAAGCCGTCGGAGTAGAAACCAATCTCGCTGTACCTCGGAGCTACGATTTCCTTCCCTGTAGTATCGAAAAGGCCATATATACCATTCAACTTGACTTTAACCATGAACCTTTTGTTGTTACCGACTGAATTAGGATACACGTAGATATCGTCATTTTGTGGTTCAAGAATTTTTTTGCCGCTAAGATCAAGCAACCCATACTTTCCATTCAACTTGACTTTTACAAAACCGACTGTGTATATATTATCAGCGTGAGTAGAAGCGCCTTCAGTAACATATACCTCGACTGGTTCAATTTTTTCATATTGCGGTTTTACAATCTCCTCGCCAGTACGGCTAATTAATCCGTACATTCCTTTCTTTTTTACCTTTAATACCTCTTTTACATACTCTGCCCCTGGTTTTCCTATTCGTGCGACATCATCATAGTAAAAAGGTTTGACAACCACATTTCCTTCGTTATTCAAAACACCATGCACAGATTCAACAATCAAAAGACCATCCTTAAACGATGGGTAACCTGAGACAGAGGAACCCGGATATTTAAATTTCACTTTCCCTGATTTATCAATGTACTGAAAATCAACAAATGCTACTCCATCACTAAAGGCTAATGTAGCAGCATAAAACGAGCTGCCATCACGATTCTTCATATCTTCAAACATCGGTTTAATAGCGAAACGGGGTTCTCCTGTGATACTTTCGTTTCCCTGAGCCTGAACTGCCGAAGCAAACATTAGAATGCTCGAAGCGATCAGAGAACTCATTACTCCTCGTTTAATCATTTCTATTCCTCCATCATAGGTCTAGTGCATCAAAGGTCGGAAATTAGCTTTACTCGTTGATTTGGATGTGAATGATATAATGCAATAAGATGTTTTCGTCTGAAATCGTCTCTTCACCTCGCACACAGTATACGTCATGAGATAGAATAAAAACTTACATAAATTCCCTATTTGTTGAAAACTCTATCTGTTGTCGCAATTATAGCAGACTGATAATGGGCATAAAAGGAGAAAGTTCCCTTTGAGTAACCAGCCCATTATCATAAAGAAGATTATTGGAAAAACCATAAAAGCCATCCGGATGAAGAAAGGAATAAGCCAAGAAGATCTGGCTTTTTCTTGTGATGTTGACCGATCATACATTTCTTTAATTGAAGTCGGGAAAAACGAACCATCAGTCAGCAAAATTTTTGAAATATGCGAAGGGCTTAAGATCAAACCTTCCGACCTAATACGAATGGTCGAAATCGAATATGAGAAGCAGAACCCAGAAAAGGGGAAAGAATGACCAACCTCTCCCTTCAAAAATCCGTCAAAAGATATCTGACGGATTTTTTGCATTTCGAGACTAAGAGTAGTGGAATGAAGAATAATTTTCCACGGACTTTAAGTGACATTAAGACCTAAACCTCCAGATCTACTATGCCGATATTTTTGATATAGATTTGTCGTTGTCGGGAGGTCACTGATTTGCTAGATATACGCCATCATTTTGGTATACGGGTACGCGAACTGCGGTTGCGTAGCGGAATGTCGCAAGAAACACTGGCTCATCGAGCCGGACTTGATCGAACATATATTACGGATGTTGAGCGCGGCACTCGGAATATCAGTCTGGTAAATATCGAAAAGATCGCCGCGGCGCTTACAGTGTCGATTGAATATCTATTCGCTGGGGAGAGATTCTCGGCAACCCCCACATATCAACAAAAAGACTTTACGGAGCCGATTCAGGATCGGTTTAAGTACCATCTTGACCCTGAAACACGTGTACTTGCCTTCACCGTAAAAGGTCTTCTGACCCCACAAGATGTGGCATACATGGATAGAACACTGATTGGGATTTGTGCTGGCTTTGGCAGAGGGGAGATAAGCCTACTGGTAGACCATAGACTTATGCTTGCTGCAGATGGGGAACCGGCTGTGTACTCGCCGGAAGTTACAGAGAAAGCGATCGAGTTCCAGAAGAATTTATTGATCTACTCGAAAAAAGTTGCCGTCTTGTGTAATTCTCAATTTATGGTTCAAAACCTCAATCACGTCACGTCCATTAGTGGAATATATAACCAGTCGTATCAACTATTCGGCAAAGATCGCTTTATGGTTCAGGAAGCATACGAGATTCTTGGCATAACCGGCAATGAACTCGTTAGAGAGAAAGGGTAAAGCCGCCACGCGAAGCGAAGCGGCTTCTCTATACCTCTGATTCCCGGACAAAAAGCGGGGAGGGGAATCCCTGCTGCGGATTACCTTTATGAAAAAATTACGATCAAGATGTAAGAACCGATGGAACACTCACTGTAACAGAAGGAAAGTGCGTGATTTGCTCTATCCTTCGAATGTCAGCTAACGAAACGGTCATTGATTTGAAGGTGCTTTCCAAACTGCTTAAAGTGAGTGGGGTAGGAGTTAGGGAAAATTACTTTAAAGTTACGTTGGCTCAGCGGAGCCAAAAGTATTTCCACTTTCATCTAACTCTTCTCTGCACCCTTTAAGGATATGAGATATATCAGCATCACACTCATTCTCGAGGCATTTCTCGATGTATTTTTGGATCTGTTCCAGTCCTGCTGCCTCATGTCGAGCTTGATTAAACAACCGTGTTCTATTACTCGAATCTTCAACTGGATCACACAGATTTGCTAAGCGGCACAGTATGCCGATCTCAAAAATACTTGGCAGCTTTAATGAGTTTGCCGAGAATCTAGAAGTATTATACTCATCATATGTGCTTTGGCATACTTCTTTTTCCCACGGCCAATCCTGTCCAATATACAGATAAGTCACCATATTCTCTATACAGGGCATTTCTGTAAGTCTGGTATTATCACTAATAAATTTCTGATGATTCACCGGTCTATGCTCTTCCCTGACCGATATTGTATATAGGAAAAACATACAGTACATTGATACTTTTTCCATCCTCTTTGCATTCGGTAAAAGTACAATATACTTCTCTAGCAACTCCTTTAAATCTGTTAATGGCTCATTTTGGGATAAAACCCCAGCTAACTGTGATAAAAAGCCGGAAAACTTACCAGTTGCGTGAGACGTAAGGAAGCTCTCATGTTTCCACACCCAATATTGAGGTGCAAGTTCCACGCTAACTACACCAGGCAATTCACTTCTCCAATTTATATTCTCGGTAGTAACAGTTTCTCTAGACCAGATAAAATTCTTCACTACATGTCTAAAAACTCTAATTAAACCCGAAAACGTTAAGTAAGGCTCACCTTGCCAATTGTAGACATCTCCAGCGGCTATCGTATGTATCTTTAACTGCTTCAAAATTGTTCTTAGCTCATGAACGTAGCCAGATCTCAGAATATACGCATTTCGAAGGGCTCTTTTTAATTCTGACTTCTTAAGCGCAGCTGTCACACCGAATGACTCTTCTTCAAAAAAGGAATCAGAGAGATTTCTGCATACGAAGTCAATAAAATTTTGCTGCAATTTCAAATGTGCGGATTTAACCAATATATCCTTTATCCCTTGAGCCTTCTCACCATCTATTGTCTCGAAATGAGCCTCTAACTCTTTCTTCAAACGTTGGTCGTAATCTAGCCAAGAAGGGGTATAATCGTTATACTTTTTACTCAATGCCTCTAGCGAATAGATGATCATTGAATAAGCCAAATCAATGTTATAATTTACAGCCTCAAGCGCATCTAAATAATTTGTTAAACACGCGATGACGTTATTATAGTCTTCTCGTTTCAAACCAATTACGTGCTTTACAAATGAGATTAAATTGTCTACTTCTACAGCGGTACCATTAATTTCTCTTTTGAAAAATTTAGGAACAAACTGTGCCGGAACGGTATCGTCACCTATACCCACAGATTTTTCTCTACAATTCATTTGTACTGTTACTTTGTCATGATCGAAGTATGCATTCAAACCAAAAGAACACAGTAACCTGAATTGCTGCACAATCTCAGAGTCACCAGTTCTGACTAAAGAAAACCCATTTCCTTCATCACTTTCAAGTTTATTTACATAACTAATAACGTATCCTTTGACATCTCCATGAAGATCAGCAGGCTCTAAAGAGGCGATGTCAGTTTCTATTGAGTTGAACCAACTAAAGTTGGAATAGAGGATTCCACGACCTTTATTCTCATGAATATGCCTATCTCCGTAAAATTTTCCAGAGATTATTTGTAGCATTGTCCCACCAACTATCATTATTTTTTATCATGATCTGACTCCGTGCCTTTTGAACAGTCCTTCGAAGAATTCCTTAACGATTCTTGCTCCTACTTCTTCATCCAGCAGTTCATACCCACCGAAACGATATACTTCATAGCCATTCAGTTTTAACTCTCTGTCCGCATGCACCATTTCAGCATACTTTTGAGGGCTAGAAATATCACCATCAGAGTAATGCTGCTTTCCGTCTATTTCAAGGACTATCCGCTGCTTATTTGAAAATACCAAAAGGAAGTCCATTCGCTGTCTAGGTAAGAACGCCTTTCCTGATCGTTGTTTTATCGTGTATGGGTCATAGTGTAAGTAAACCTGCGGTACCAGAGCAGGAAAATTCTTTTCAAACAATCCCTTAAAGTACTTGAAGTAACTTCTGAATAATAACTGTTCCGGCGGGGAGGCCAAGGACTTATATAGGCGCCAATAGAGTGATTTTTCAGTATCCCTATCAGGCTCCGTAGTACCATTCCTATCTGCCCACCATGTAACTAAGTCTGTCCAGTACAAGCCAGTATTCGGAATAGGTCGGTCATAGATTAAGCAATTTTCCTCATGCTTAACGATTTTTATATCGTTATTGATAGAGTCACTGATCACTATTTCCGGCTTCTGGCCCACTGCGGCGAATATCAGGTTCTTCACATTACCTTTTACCCCATCGAGAACTTTATCTATTTTATAAACCGGGAATCCCGAAATATTGTCAGCCAACGTTAGTTTATAGCCATCATGTACTAAATGTTTATTGATAAACTCAATATACTCATCCTGCTCGGCCTGTTGTCGCACTAATGGATGTACTACTTGTTCCAAAAATTTTATAAATACTTCATCAGTTGCGGTCAATAACTCCAAGTACTTCTCGAATAAGTAAACATCGTCCCAGTCAGAGTTATTGATCATATGTTGCCATATATCGCCTGATGCTGTTTTGAACCGGGAATCCAAGGAAGGCATGGTGTCCAAATCCCATATCCTGTTCAAGAGCTCAATCAAATCGTACTTGCCTGAAATGTTATTTCTAGCATATAGTTCATCCATGATATTTCGTCTAGTTATCTCGCTGATTGTAAATAGTCCTGTTGGACTGACACGATGAACTAGTTTAGCCAATGAATTGGCTACTGAACCATAGTCGTTAATAACCCGCTTAGCCAAGTCCAGTAAGAATAATTGGTCTTTTCCTTTAAGCCTTTTTTGGACATAGACACGCCTACTCTTAAAAGCCTCGGACTCGTCTCCGCTATCTAAACCATATCTGATGCAAACGGTTGGCAGGTCATATGCTTTTTCCTCTGTCAGAACCAGAGTGATCGCGTCAATAAGTTCATTGATACTCGCCATTGAATACCCCCTCCCGACATGCAGTTTGACTGCTGAGCATTAAACTAAGAAAATAAACAAATGATTTGGTTACTAGCAGATAGTCACCAATGTCGACAAACAAACTGCCAAAATTCTTTACACCGAAACAAGTTATTTAGGATTCCCCTCTAACTGAATCTTCCTAACTTCCAATTCGCGCTTACGTTCAGCGAGTATCTGCTCGACCGTTGCATCCTTTTGGACGAGAGAGAACCCTTTTTGCTGTTTACGTTTTCTAGTCGCACTGATATCGAAAAGTTTGAACTGCTGCCGTTGCTCTGGATAGATGACATAGGCGACATGCTCTGCTGTCGGAGCAAGTCCCATCCGGCTTAAGCGACTCTGTGTGAATAAATGGTCTGGAACCTCTTCTGGCAAATAGTGCTTCAAACTATCACTCATTATCTTTATCTCCCTTACTAAATCTTTTTCTTATGTCATTTTCAAGCTGCCGCGAGAATGATCGACCCCAAAGATAGCGATCCTTATCGCGAAGTGAAAGACCTTCTGAAGCGGCTAACTCAACCTGTTGCTTATAGGCAAGGAATCCAGTCCATATGTTCTCGAAGTTAACCATATTTTTCAGGTTGTGAAAATCTTGAAGTTCATCACAAACTCTTACATCATAGACCGTAAAGTAATCTGGATATAAGGCAGTCAAAATAGCTGTCGCCATAGGAAGTTGGAAACCCCAGTCATTTAGCAAATAATGCAACCGCTCTTTGTGTTCGGACGCTGTGATAATACCTTTTGAAAGAGCCTTAACTGCATCATCAAGGGTGTCAAATTTATTAATCTTCAGTAACCTTTGTGCGATTTTAGTCTTTGCACGGTTGGCCTTCCAAATAATTATACAGAAGAAGTCATACGCGTTTAGGAACCCCTGATCAGCAAAACGGCGGCGTACTGTCTCGAATATATACGTTTCTTGGTCATACTGCGATAAATAGTCCATTATTTATCTGTTCCTTGATTATCGTAGTGCATAAATAAAGTACCGCCAATATCGGAGACGAAAGCTATTTTGCTGCCGATCAATTTTCTCTTATTCAATAAATAGGCATGACTTCGTCAAAATAAGGTTGTTTCTTTCCTGATGAATATGTTCTAAAAACGAGAAGGGCATTCTCAACCTTGCAAGTTGTTTTTGCTATACGGATCAATTCAGCAATTCTTTCCTGGCTCGGAACATTCATAATCCCGATGGCGTTGAGGGGACGTACTTCGCGATAACAAAACAACTTGTCCAGTGTCTCCTCATCCTTCTTGGTATAGTTCTCCCGTTCCAGATGTAATATCAGGTCGTGCCAATACTCACCATCGTATTCGCCCCACCAAGATAAATCCATTGCTCTACAGGTACCGCCGGCTGTGTCCTCCGTGTAGGGAAGATACCCCAACATCGAACCGAGTCTTGAAAAATACTCAATCTCCGTCATGGTGAATGAATGCTTTCCATGATGAACGGAGAGATTGAAAGTATGGTAGTTTCTGACGTAACCGTCGAAAATTTTCATAAGGTCTAACTTCATCTCAAACATTGCACCTCATTACTTTGTAAATACGATATACACTTTATCCAAGTTCAGCTTGGTACTGTCATCGTAAATCTCAACTTTGCCTTTCAGGTCAGCCTCGATATTTTTTATCAGGTGCTGTGCGGCTTTTAACGTATAATCACCAAAATCATAGATAACGAGAAACTTGTAAGCCGTACTGGAATTAACCGATTTAGCCTTGGACTTACCGTCAAGTAACCCCCGAATGTCCTTAACAATGCCATTTCTCTGTGCCGAACCGAACTTATAACCGTTGTTGATTGGCTTATTACATTTGATTTCAGCAATGATGTTAACTTCGCCAGTAACGACAAGATCATACCCATTGTCACTTGGTTTCGTACCTAATACCTGATCCAAGTAAACTTGAAAATTTTCCTTCACATATGGGAAACGCTCGCTTGCCCATTCGATAAAACGGACTGTCGTCTTAAATGTAATAATGTTGTGTATGTCCTTCAAAGTCGTCTTTATTTCTTCAAAATCTTCCGCTGACAGCCGCGAGTAATAGTCCTCATTTACCCCTGTAACTTTGCTGGTGATAAACTGATTGAATTTCTCCTTAAGTTCGGCTTCTCTATCATATGAAAAGTTCATAGAACCTCCTGATGGACTTGGTAACATTATCCTTTAATAATACTCCACTAGGCCGAAAGGCTCAACACGATCAAATGTACGTCAAAAACGAAAAGGATTCGACTCTGAAAAAAGAGATCGAATCCAATCTTATAGCTTGCTATGAAGTTCTAGTCGCTGCCTGTTCTGCGTGATCCAACACCCCTGAAATGCGTCAGCAAAGGGTTCTACTCGCTCAAATCGATTTCGATCCTCGATACCGTCAACGATAACCAAGGTTCCAGATTCTTTAAGCGGCTTCAACAGCTTGGCTATCCCATGCATTGTGTCGTCGTCCGCGCAGGACTGGATTACTTCCCAAGCCAACTTAATAAACTTCGGTCGAAGATCGATCAAGATTGGCAATGAAAAATAGCATTGTATAAAACCCGAAAGGACAATTTGAACCCCATTTCCTGATGACCGTTCTGACTGATGCTGAATCCTTGCATAAGATTGCAATTGAGAAAATTCAACTTGGAGAATGATTTCACTCTTCGAATCCGCCAACAGGTTAAGGCAATGAGAGGTTGCTGTCGACTGACTGTTTAGAATAAGCGGAACCGATTCCTTGTGAGTCTTACTGGCAATATACCGATCTAAAGCATGTTCTGATATCTGCTCCTGATTGGTTGTGTCAAACTGCATAATAACTTCATAAGCAACAAGCTGAAAATCTCGATTAACAACCGGCGCAACCCCCACCTGAACACCAAACTCGCTCCGTTTATGTTTTTCAATAATATGCATTGTCGGAACCCTCACTTAGAAACAACAACTTGTAATGCGCGGCGCATTGACTGACCACGATAAGCGCCGCGCTTCTTTATGCTCCGAGCAGAATTTTAGGTTTAGATATCCAATACCCCTGGAAAGCATCAACAACGGATTGCAAACTCTCGTATTGTGCTTCCGACTCGATACCTTCGGCTATGATCTGAATGCCCATGTCGCGGAACGGCTGTACAATCCTTTTTACTACTTCTCTGGAACGCATATCTGAACAGGATTGGATAACTTCCTTGGCGAGCTTTATGAATCCGGGATTCAGCCGCATGATAAATGGGAAGGAAAGAAAACCACAACCGAAATCGTCTATGGCAAAGCTAACTCCACTGGCCGACAACCATTCGACATTTTTCAACAACAGTTGTTCTTCATTCACCAGCGCATGCTCGTTGAGTTCTATGACCAACCCATGCCGCTTCGGGAGCGAGAGCGGCTGCAGGAACGGATTGCTAGAGTATGGGTGTGAATTAAGAAAAAGTGGTGCCGCACCCGTGTACTTTTCCAGCGCTAACTGCTTGCATAACGTGTCCATCGCCACGATCCGATCCAGCCGCTGTAAGGACGGAGAGAGGAAATCAGCTAATACCCGATTCGCATCTGTACCCCGGATAAAGGACTCGTAGCCAACAATCGATAGCTGGCGGTCAACAATTGGTTGGTACACTGGATACAACTGCAAAGTGGAGAAAGGTTTATTCGGCTCCATTGGGAACCTCGATATTTCGAGATGCCAACTGCTCCGAAACCCAAACCCCCATGAACGCATCGGCAACCGGCTTCATAAGTTCAAAGTCCTCTTCGGAAAGGATATCGCATGCGATGATACGGATGCCCATATCTTTGAGCGGCTTAAAAAAATACTCTAAAAAGTTGTTCAACCCCCATGTATCCTTCGCAAATTCTAAAAGCATATCATTGCGGGGAAAACGACGATCAGGCGTTATCTTAATAAACTCCGGGTGAGTGCTAATTGAAAATGGCCATGATATGACCCCATTCGAACTTTCCGACAAAGCATAAGAAATCTCCTCGCCAGCGTAAAGTTCGAAGACACGATCAAGATATTTTTTATCCATCCATTCTTTCAACAGAAGAACGATTTGAACCCCTTCAGGTCTTGGAAATGAATCCGGAAGTGGATCAACACAGTCGGCTTTAAGAATTAACGGAACCGATCCCCGGTAGTTCTCAAGAGCAAGTTTTTGAATGAAATAGTCCGGGTGAGCGAAAAGCTTGCTCAGGTCGATGCCGTCGAGACTGAAATCGGCCTTTTCCTTTTCCAACTCCATTAGCTCAATACCAGCCTCATAAGCAATAATATTGAATTGCTCGTCCACCACAGGAATAAACTTTCCGCCGATAACGTTCATTGAATACCACTCCGTTTCATTTGATTTGAGTAACCAAATTCATTAGAATTCCACTCGTTCTATGACCGCACCCATCTCCTGCATTGAAGGTTCAATGTAACGCCTAGTCGTTTGAATATTGGCGTGGCCAAGTAGGGATGCGACCGTTTCGATCTGGCCGCTTTCTCGGGCAACCCCTTTCGCATACGTATGACGGAGCTGATGTACCGTAAAATCGAT
The DNA here is from genome assembly GCF_036577625.1 of Paenibacillus sp. GYB003. NCBI lineage: Bacteria > Bacillati > Bacillota > Bacilli > Caryophanales > Paenibacillaceae > Paenibacillus > Paenibacillus sp. GYB003. The sequence goes on from NZ_JARBDC010000007.1 coordinate 51,934, forward strand.
CTTCGTTAGCTCCGATAACTTTTCGATCATGTGCTGAATTGCCCGAGTTGTCATACGGTCACTCCGCTGTGAGTAAAAAAGATACGGCGTTTTCCTTTCATGAAAAAATAGCCAACGTTCGAGGGTGTTCTTCGTCTTTTGCTTGAACGGAACATGCCGATACTTTCCGCCTTTGCCGCTTCTGACGACAATCAGGCCGGATGGCAGGATCACATCAGTTAACGTTAGATTGGCGGCTTCATCGACACGTAAGCCGCAGTTAACTAATACGGAAACGACCGCTTTGTAGAGTGCCTTTCGTTTGTCGCTGGTACGCTTTAGCAACTCGATTTCATGGAGTATTTTTGAGACTTGATCTTGACTTAGCCATCTGGTTTGATTTTGATTGGCAACCGGGATCAGCTTGATCGCGCTGATCGGATCGGAGCGGAACTGTACCCCGAGGGTTCCTGCGAATACCAATAAAGTCTTTAAGGCAATCAAATTTTGGTTTATCGTCGCTGGAGCAAATTGTCGCTGCGTCCGTACATCAATTCTTGATTGAAGAAACGCCTTGAAGTCCCGGACAACAGTCTGTGTCACATCCTCGATCTCCGTAACCTCACCCCATGAAGCCGCCAACCAATTCAGGAACCGCCTGTAGCACATCTGATAACCTTTAAGCGTATTTGCAGATTTTCCATCGGCTTCCATTCTCTTTAAGCATAGAGCGGCGACCACATCGATTTTCAAAAATAATACCCCCTTGTCAATCGTTATACGACGAGTTGTAAACGTGCATTGTACGAGCAGTTGCAAAAAAATTTGAACCATAACCATCAGCCCGATGGCCAAACTCGTCATATAATGACTATTGTGCGACGAGTTAGAAGGGAGGGGATTCCGTGCATAGTGAACCTCATGTCGACCAGAATAAAACCCCCTGACCACGGAAAGAAGGAAACCTGTTCTTTTGAGCCGACTTCGGTTGACTGTGATGAGACTGTTAGTACGGATGCGGATCGTTGGATAACGTGAACCCGTGTAGGAGGAAGGGAGTTCACATCTGGTGAGCGATACCGCATCCATGACATACGTACATTGGCTTCGTAATACACTGCCGAAAAGAAACCGTACATGCGGCTTCCGGGAAAGCTATTTTTACGATTTACAAAAAGAAAGACAGTACAGAACTCGAAGGACGAGTCTGTACTGTCATTTTTCTTACAATTAAATGGAATCCTCGGTTGCTAACCATAGCTATAAGGAATGGGCCGGTTCAGTTCCTTCTATGTAAATACAAACGCACCGAAATAGAACGGGGGATCTATCGAGAGGAAAACTGTACTTTTAACCCCATAAGATGGGGAAGTTCATGGACACCTGACCGGGAGATGATCTATGCGACCGGACAGGGAAAAGAGTACCAATGAGAGCGGACACCACGATTTCGCTGTGTAACGGCTTGTAAGCGATCAAGCCCCAGAGCCGAAGCCGCGAATACCAATAAATCGATTTGTGAGCCACGTAGAGTCGATTTTTAAGAGTTACAAAAATTCGGAGACACCGAGCTCAGGAAAAAGTTCCTCGCTGTCAATTTCCTTATGCGATGTTCTTAATGTGCCGATTCACCAATCGAAGACGAATGATCCTCTTTAAGCCTCTCCAAATAAGTAACCACAAGCTGAGTAATGCTGATAAGCAACTCCGCTTCATATTGATCAAGAGGAACCGAAGTGAGATTGCCATTATCCTTCATCTTAGAGTTCCGATGATGACCAACCTTGTTTAGATATGTAGAAACCCCAGTAATAAGCTTGATGATTCCTTCCTTTTTCTGAGGTGTGATATCACCTAATAGTTCATCCCATACTTTCTCACTGTACGGCCCGCCCCGATCTCGACCATAATCTGTATAGGACTCAAGAGTCGAAAGACATTGCCGCAAGGCATCATATGTCTTGCCCCTTTGCAAATGTTCCCGTGCATCGTCGAGCAATTCATAAGCTCGTAACCAACATGTATCATTAAGTAGCGATGAGGGAAGGGTCATACCATGCTTTGTGGAATACCCGAAGCTACGGATGAATTGAAGCCAGTCGGTCTCTGCAATCCTGATTTGCTGACTGCCGGATACTGGAATGATCTTAATTCCGTTCTCCCTTACTTCAACAAGTGCCTTAACTTCAATCGTGAAGTAAACATCGCCAGATCGAACCCCTTCAAGGGCAGAGATATCGTTGGAGTCGAATACCCAATCCCAAACCCTATGGCCAGTGCCTTGATTGAACACTAGAAGATTTGACTGAATCTCGCCAATCGCCTTTTTCAAGAATACCGAATTCGATTTGGCCTGTACTTGAATTCCCAAAACGTTTTGAAGCCTATGGTGTTGATCTGTTAATGCAAGATCACATATCTGAATACCATCGGCAATTCTTAGGTCGAACTCAAGCTTTAAGTACGTATGGTTACTCAAGTGATTGACATGCAGGGAAGAGTCATATAAGTTGATCGAATACATATCTTAGAAACCCCTTTCGATTGGGCACAGTATATTGATTAGAGCATAAAGCTTTGTGTTTTAATACCTTGATCTTAATCTTTGAACAGACTCAATAAGCTCATCGACTACACTATTACTTAGGAATACTTGAAAAGCCATCTTACTATTTACGGAACCAAAAGAAACTAAAACCCCATCCTGCCTTACTTCGAATTTATAGTCAGTAGCAACGGATGGTATCGATAATTCTTCTTGCTCCTTAATCTTTTCAAGTTGTTCAGGGTATCTTTCATAATGCTCTCTTAGAGCATCCCTGTGATCGAATTCAATTGATTCTTCATCAAGAATTAGTTCAACTCGTCCTGGGATAAATTCGCCGCGCATCCAAGCGTCAATAATCGTTTGATGAAACGAAATATTTTGATAGTGCTTGGTATATGGAATTTTGTTCTCGTTAACTAACTTGCGTAGCATGTATCTTGAAATACCGAGATATTCTGAAGCCTCTTTTGAATTCATGTGACCGTTATACCATTTTTTCGCCTCTTCCTCTCCCCAAATTACATAGCCAATCATTTCAATTCCCTCCGCTGAGCCTTACTAAATTCCCGATCAAGTTCATCAAGAGCGAGGATTAATGCATGGTAGCGCCGTTGAGCATACAATCTGCGTTTTTCTAAGTCCTCGGGCCGATCTTTATAAAAAACGCTCTTTGTTGCACTCTCATCGAATACTTCATCCAAATGCTTTTTGATATCAGCCTCTTGGATCTCAAGTACCGTCTGAATAAAGCGAATGGTCTCACCAGTTAAGTGAAGTTCGTATCTTGTCCCTGCTAATGCATCGTCAGAGTCGTTCTTTTCAGATGGAAGGGGAGTGAATAATGGCCCTCTCGGGGTAACACTCGCGGCGCCCATCCATTCACGTAATACATCTTCGTGGAAGATAATTCTACTGCCAACCTTTATATGCGGAATTTGATTCATTCTGGCCATCTCATAAATCTTTCCGTTAGAAATGCCCAATATTTCCGATACTTCCTTGACATTGAGCGTGACCTTTCTTTTTGTCAATTCGTTTCCCTCCTAAAACCTTTCGGATTTATATTTTTTCGCTAACTCTGTCTTTACTCCTTCAAATAAAGAAAGCTATAAGCGCGATGAAAAAATCAAATTTCAAAAAGTAAAGCAGTACAAAACTCAATGGACGAGTCTTGTACTGCTAAATTCATTACACACTGCCCTCAATTATGCTAATTACATGTTGAGCAAACTCATACGACAGTCGGATTTTGTCCGCTCCAAATTGTAAAGCACCGAGGGTTCTTCCTCCGACATAAGTAATGGGCAACTTGGAATCAAAAGAAGCCTGAGTACTCGAGATCGTGTTGTCAAATTTGTACCAAGCTTGACTATACTTCGGACATAGATTCCTGGCTTTTACCTCCCAAGGCCACCTGTAATCATCATTCCAAATGTACGGTTCGCTTATCACCTCGAAATACCCCAGCAGCTTTGTCGAACCGACACCATAGCAAAGTAGAATATCTCCGACCCGTACAGAATTCGGACGTCTCTTCGAAAAGTGCATGGCTTCAATATCGCTTGATAATACCCTGGAAGGCTCGAATGGTTCATCTGAGAAGCCGACCGGCTTTATGAAATAGCGAACATCTGATTTAGTTTCGACAACCTTGTGCTTGATAAAGCTATTTATCTCTAGATTGATCTTGGGTGGTGTCGGTTCTCCCGAGTTCTTTGTGTAGCTGTCAATCTTCACTATTATATTGTGGAGTTCCTCATTCGTCAGGGCGTGACTGCTGACTTTACTGATATCGGCAATGATTTGCTTTAACGCTGCCGATTCATCTATCTGAACGCCCCACTCGTGATTGTGGCTTAACCCCCGATCCGTGAAGTTCGCCGATGTAATGATACCCCTGATCGGGCTGCCGTCTTTACTGGCAATATAGATTTTACCGTGAAGCTTGTTATCGACGTGTACTCTATACGCGATTGCGCGGGTTAGACAATTTACTGAGAATGAGTAAAGGGAGTTCGCCTTTTTGAATAAGTCGGGATCATTGTCCTTAAGGGTTGTGACTAATACGATGCGCTTGATTCCAGAAGGGGCGACAATCTCATCGAAGAAAACGTCGAATGACTCCATTAGGAAAGGGCTAATGATGTACAGTTCGTCTGCGTTCTGAACTAAACTCTTTATTTCGTTAAAATGACTGGAGTCAATATTGTTTAGGATTCTCATTTTGAAACTCTCCCTTTACATCAACCGGACTCAGTAAGTATCTGCTGGTTACATTGGCAAATATCTTCGAATCCGTTGCACCATAATACTGATCGCCAACAACGATAAACAGAACCCCTGATCCATACATTAGCGAAAGAAGCGCAACATCAAGAAGTAGCGACCAAGCTATCCAGAACGGATCTCCATGTGCAACTAAACCAATGAACATTCAGCACACCTTCCATACCTCTGAATCTACTTTAACAAAATATGACTCATTCCTGCTTGTTGAACGCAAATTGCAACATATTTCGAGATACTCGAATAAATTTTACACCACCGAGGGATTTTCCTCAAATTTCCTCTAGTAGTATTCTAGCGGTACTCCAATGGGGAAGGAGACGGAAGGGCAGTACTGCCACCAGATACGGAACTGTTCGTAAGTAACCCTTTAGGAGCGGGGAACCACGTTAACTTTCTGGTCGAAACACCAGATGCAATAACCTCGATGCCTAGTTCGCAGAGATGTTCCAGAACTCTCGAATAGGCAGTTACAATCTCGGCATGATTCTGCTGATGTGAGAACTGCCGCGATAAAATGATGAACCTTGGATTTGCTGTTTGTATTAACAACGGTAACGCTTGAAGCCCTTGTCCAATTTTCCGTATCGGAATCTCCTTTGATGAGATTCGTCTAGTCGGTTCATAGTAGTATAAAGTTACCCAGACTGATTGATAAAAGACGGTAATTTCATAAAAAAATGGCCGCGGCGCAGATGCAGAACCCCTGTGATGCCACTCGCTGGTGCTAAGAATCAAAGGAACATTGCCGGAGTAGGACTCAATGGCAAGGCGTTTGTAGTACATATCTAATTGATTCTGGACTTCGTTGAGTCTGGATGTGGGGAAGTGCTTGATAAGGGTTGAATCTTCGAGAGTTAAAGTTGCTTCGTTAGCAATAATATCGCTGTGCCGGTTGATAACTGGCGAAAAAGTCAGGTCAATGCCGAGCTCGGTGAAGTTATATGTGTGCATGGCAGAACCCCCATATCCTATGAAAAGCTGGACAGGATGCGGAACGCTGATTGCCGGATCAAGAACCCCGCAGGAGGAAGGACAGGATTCCTTGGACGGTCAACGATTACCGCATCCATGTTAAGGGTACTTCAAGTTGAAATTAGACTATCAAAAAGAAAGTCTATATGGCTAACGAATATCGAAATATTGCGAGCAAGAAATAGAAAGCCAGTATAAAACTCGATTTACGAGTTTCGTACTAGCTTTTTCGTGCTTTGATCCAAATTAATCTGCTCCACGGGAAGACGATTAACTCAACTATTGTTTTCCGAAAGTTATCGTGACCGATGCCACTCGCAAACCGCTCCTTCAATGCTCATCCATCGGAATATACTCCAATAACGATATGGCACGTAAGCTTGCCACAAAATTCTCGTTCATATTCACAATAAACCGATCTACTGATAAATCGATATGTACTAGTTTCATTACCTTTGTCAGGTCAGAAAAATTGATACTAAGCGTTTCAATAGGGTTATCAAGTATGAATCCTGTAATGGTTTTCTCTTCGGAATCGATTTTGATAAAGAAAATATGATAGCAATCTCGCAGTTTCTCGGCAACTTTAAGTTCATTATGTGTGATGTAAAATTTGTTATTGTTATTCGATGTCGTCTTCACTTCATAAGCGTGAAGCAAATTGTTGCGTTTAACTGCAATATCGTAACCCATCTTGGCATTACTCCACACTGGCTCTACATTTCCGGGAAATGATCTCTGTAAATAAGAAAGTGCAATCAGTTCACCGAAACGACCTGTCTTAGCTGATAGCTTCACCCAATCCGGTATCGGGTCATCTTCATCCGCAATGTCTTTATGTATGTTTTCTTGTTCTAGTTTACCTTGGCGCTCTCCAAGGTCTGTTTCGAATTGACCAATCTCTACTTCCAAAGAACCTTTCACCAGTACGTCGAGCACATACAACGGAAGTGCGGCTTCTAAGTCATATATCGTCACTTTACTCATGACGAATTCCTTTCTTCGCACAAACGCTTCTGCACACTATCCATTTTGTATTCAGTTCATCTGTCTCATACTGAATAAGTGCCCAATTATCAGGCGTATTCTCGTAAAGTCTGTGGCAGCTAGGGCATCGGAAGAAGTTGGTTTGCCGAGTCTTATCAATATCCATCCATCGAATAGGTCTGTCCATTAAGCCGACTTCTTCAAGCTTCTTGCCGATATCTTTAAGACGTTCTTGATATGAATATTTTTTAACCTCTTTTATAATACCGGGTTGCTTCATAATCATCCCATGAATACGTTCATTTACATATATCGGAACTACTCTGTTGTCTTTATCCTTTATGGAGAAGGAATGAGTTTGGAAGTCGTAGCTTTCTTCGTTACATTGAGCTAGTTCTTCCAATTCTAGCCCATATTGATACACAAGCTCAAAAGTAAGCAGGCGTTTAAAATCGTTCTTTAAGAAACTACGGATTAAGATGATTTCTTCTATGGTTAACGCCTTTGCTGCGCCTTCTTCGGAATCTTTCTTTAGTGCCTTGCTATCGACTAAATATTGGTTTAGCTCAGTTACCTCAAAGGGTGTAGACAACTTTTTCTCTGATAGAAATGTGTACAAGTTTATGATATGGTTAATCCTGGTATTTCCAGTAGATGCACGCTCCGTCTCAAAGAATGGACGAATTTCATCAATGCCCAGTAGGTTCACATCTTTATCTTCACATGCATGTAAAAAATTCAACGCCACGTTGCTCATTTGGTCGATGGAACCTTTTGAATAGCCCTTTTCGTGATTGATAAGCCATCGTTCGAATTCTAAGAACCATTTACGGTTATTTTCGGTTAGTTCACTCAGCCTTACATTCCTAGGAATCCTCTTTTTGCTCTTCGTATTCATAATCTACTGACCTTCCACTTTGGACTGGATTATTTTTGTCACTGGTCTAAACCGATAACAACAATTCTTCCGTTATCTTTATCAAGACGTATCTTTATAAATGATGTTTTAGGCTCGCCTGAAATCCTCTGTTCCCGTATACGATTAACAATGTCTAAATCTTTCTGGCTTTCAGTCGATGGAAGGTATAGTTTAGTTTTTGTGTCACTAAGTTCTTTTTCCCAGAACTCAGTAACCTCTGCCCCATCCAATTGCTCTTTCCCAATTACTTCAATTTTATCTGAATTGCCTTTTCTAAGCGCAAACCAATGCACGCCGAATTTAATATCCTTATATCTCTTATTAACAAGTGCAAGAAAGAATTCATTTGGGTCATCAAATCCTGTTGACCCTGGATAGAACAAAGCATACTCTTCACTTTCGACAAGATCTTTCTTAAAGTTGCCCATTGATGAAACATCACAATATATCGGAATCATTCGGCTTCCTCCTGAAGAATTGATCAGTACTTATTTTCGATTGCACTACTGCTCAATCCTTTTTATGAACAAGTTGCACCTCGGCCTTATTTGGGGGAACATTCCAGCTGTGGTCTATGAGGGCGTTGAGGATGTTGTGGGAAGAGAGGGAAGAGAGGATAGAACCCCGACAATGAAAAGGGCTCTCCTGACTCCAGATCAGGTATTGCCTTTTAGTTCTGCATTACCTGATCCGCTCAACATTGTCGACTTTGCTGTTTACTCTTTTGATTGACATCGTCCTGTCCTGTACTTTATGTATCCTATTTCTGTGTTCAACTCCAGACGAAATTATTAGCATCCACTGAAACGATAGCATCTTCAATCATTACGAAAAAATATCTTCGACGGCCCTGAACCCAAGTAAAGAAGGTGCCGTCTATTGCACGACACCTCTTGATCAACTATGCAAATTTTACAGCTAACCCTGAGCCGGTCGAAGTTAGATGGGGGGAGGAACTTACAAACTGCAAAAGTTTTCGGAACTCCCGTGAAATACATCAATTAGTTCAATGCTCATCGGGGAGCATGAACGTGTAATACTGAACCTTACCATCATCGCCATAAACCGCCCATACTGTTTCAGAAAAGAGCGGCTTGTCCACCGTCACCAGATGTTTGTCATTGCCGTCCGTTATTATGGTCTTACCATCTACTTTCTGAAAGACAATAAAATACTCGCTATCTTCGAACAACCTATTGATGATCGAGATGGACAAATCCCAATCGGAACAGCCGATTCGCCTCACTCCAACGGTCATAACCTTCATTAACCGCATGAATACTTACCTCCACAAAACGCAATTATGCGCCGCTCATTTGCGTAATCCAAGTATATTGACATAAAAACAACGTGCAGATTCTAGAATCTCTTGCCCCTTTGCTTATTCCGCCGCGGCGTACTTATACCCTCATGTTCACCGTCAGCTTCAACATCCAGTTCTGGGAACGTGGCTCCAACTTTGATTGCTGCGATTGCCAATGGCCGCTTACTCATCCCGATTTGCTCGTATCCTTCGCGGATTGTGTTGTAATAGGAAAGAGCGGGCGGCTCTATCGGTCTTGTGTCTGGATTCATGATATAGACCATGACTCGAACCTCATCCGATTCCTTTAATTCGCCAATCTGTTCATCATCTTCGTACAACGACTCAATCCGGGCTGTCAGGATTTCTTTACGATAAAGACCGATATGTACCCCTTCATAACGATCTAACCGGACTTCATCAGCCCCTGATATTCTCCATAATACAACCGGCACGCGTTGTCCGGGAGCTTCCGCGATGTTGGCGTAATAGCGGAACTCCAAAGTAAAGTTATCAATATAGCCGTGACCCACTACATGACTCTCGGGACAACGAACCGACATTCCGATCAGATTCATATTACTTCCATAAGCGGCATACAGTTTTGACTTTTGCATACCATTCACCCTTCATATTAGAATCGGTACTCACTCAAGTGCTTACTCTCAGTCCGCTGTTTCTGCCAGCGTCTGAACTGCTGGATCTCTCCAAGCTGAGTTCCCTTCTAGGGGCTTTAGCAGATGATGACGCATGGTTTTGAATTCATCGGAGATCGCACCCATCCTCAGTAGCCAAACGCGAAAGGCATATTTGTCATTTCCGTTATGCGCGACGGTGACTCGTTTGGTCGCACGTTGTTGGCTTAATGCCTGGGCGACGATCAGCAAACTGAGTTGAACATAGCTTTTGACTTCTCCCGCATGGAGAGAGCCGTTGAAAAGGCGGAACTCCACGGTTTTGAATCTTCCAGAAAGAAGATTGTGGAGATTCAATATGCAGTATCGACTATCGTGATAGCGATGATCAATTGGCGATTCAGAGTCGACAGATGCATACCATACAGTTCCAAACCCCTCGAAAGACGCGGGCTTCTTCTTATTTAACTGTTGGATGAACCCGTTAGAAAGCGGTTGACAAAACCGATTCTGACGACTCGAACGACACTGTACGGCTTTGTACAGTAAGTGTTGTTTGGCATACACGATGTTGCATAATACCCGCAGACTTTGCGGAGTAAAGCGTTCGGCTCCGACATGGACATGGATTCCCGTGCTGCTGTTTGTTCCTGCCCCGGCGCGGCGAAGCTCACGAACTACTTTTTGCAGTGTGGGGATGTCTTCATAGTCTAGCCTGGGCGAAACCAACTCGCATTTGTAATCGTCTGTCGCGATCTGCACCCGATGATTTTCTAAGCGATGTGCTGTGACAGAGCCGTCTCGCACGACTCTCCAAATTCGGTTCTGTTGATCTTTAACCTCGTAACTGTCGAAACCCCAACCACCAACCTGTGTAGCTGATGTTCCGAAATGCCTTGCGATCACGTTCGCTGCTGTCGCTCGATTGATTCTCGTAAACTCGATTTCGATACCAAATTTAAGTTCTTTGCATTCGACCAACCCCTTCTGAGCCTCCCAACCAACGCAAATTTCCCCACGTTGGTTGTACAGCCACTCAGAAAAAGTGAAGGCTTTCTCGCAGGTTTTTGAAAAATTTCTGCGAAAAATTTGTGTTAATGCTGGTCTGAAAATTAGTTAGGCAAACACACGATTTCATGATCACCCTCATCCATATCGATGTGTTTGGTACAGGAAGTAAATGTCATCATCCCAATCAGGAAAACCTTTTTGGGCAATAAAAAACCCCTCGGATTGAGGGGAGAGAAGAACGTCTCTTGGGATTAGCTTGCAAGTCCGACACGAAGAAACATTTGATAGCTCATAACCTTGGATTCATTAAACGCTCGACCATGCTTGCCATCCAAACTCAATTCTTTCGTTCCCTGTCGTTCAAGCTTGATCCATCCCACCTCAGTATCCGGGACTTGATCTTCGGTTTCAGCAGGTGACCAGATCGTCTTCCCATCTGAGTTAATACCAAGCGCGATTTCGCTCGATGATTTAGACGCGGGAAGCTTTAACCATCCTTGATCGGAGTACTTGCCCGCATTTACAACCTTAGTTGATGTCTGACTTGTCGAATGCATGCCGAGAAACTTCACATCAATCGGCGCGTTTGACTGGTTCATAACCTGAAATGGAGCGCTGACAAAAGATTTGTCTGCCGCGTCCGGTAAAATTGCAAAACTAACTGTAGTCGGCACAGTTACGATAATCCATGTCGCGTCCACCGTTCCAACGATATCGAAATCTTGGGTAACACCACTGCCAATCGTGCCGCCGATTCCGCCGGAACCTTCAGAGCCTCCGGTGTCACCAGAACCCCCAGTACCGCCGCCAGTATTTTCACCGGAACCTCCTGTACCTCCGCTGCCGCCCGGATCACCGCTTGGTTCGCCTGTACTTGCAAGAGCAAGGAGCGGATAGCCTTCGTTTACACTGCTAGTAGAAACCCATTCCACACTTGAGAGACTTCGATTCGCATTTAATAATTGAGCGAACACTGGAGAGGTCATCTCGCTTGTTGTTTTCCCCGTTATACCCGCTGAATCTCCGCTCCCAAATGCTAACTTTGGATTTTGCTGAACCCCTTCGACGATAATAGATGTATCCATATTCCAGTAAGCATGAGATGCATCGAGTTCCGACGAACCTCCTTCGGTTCCGCCAACCAACCCTCCAAAATAATGATCGCCTGACCAACTGCCAACTGGAGAGTTATCGAATAAATTCCCCGTCGAATACGAGTTTACGATTGAACTCGGCCCAGAGCTTTGACCGACAAGGCCGCCGACATAATAAACACCGCTGACATCTCCTTTTGCAAACACATTCGAAAGGATGCCACTATTAAACCCAACCAACCCACCGACCCTTTGATTGCCTTGGACATTTACTGCAGAATACGAAGCACTAATCGTTCCCTTAATATTCGTGACACTCGACCCCAAATTGCTCCCGACCAACCCACCGACACCATACCATTGTGTACCGTCAGTCGCTCTAATAGAGCCTGTAGCGTAAACGTTGAAGATGGTGCCTTCGTTCGTTGCGGCTATTGCTCCAACTCTATCGCCAACTGTATTGAAATTTACATTTTCTAATCCAAGGTTTTTTATGACTCCGGCGCTGCCGATGTATGCAAACAGCCCAGTGGCCATGTTGTTAAACAAGTTATTCTTGGTTAAATTTATCAGCTTATGCCCGTCTCCGTCGAATGTTCCGTTAAACGGAGAGTACATGGTGCTGCCAATAAAACTGGGGTAGCTCGATGTCCATCCAGCAACGTCAACATCATTGGCTAACTTTAAGAACTTTCCTTGAAATGAGTTCGCTTGATTTGTAACTTCATCTGATACCCATTTCAGATGCGCAACCGTACTGATTAAGTATGGATCAGATTCTGTACCGGAACCGGGTGGTGTGGCCGGAGCCGCGAAGGATGAAAGGGGAGAGAGTACTGAAAGCAACAAGGCACTTAATAGAGACATAAGCATGATCTTCGAAAATGCATTCATGATCGCACCATCCTCTTATTGAAAGTAGAGAGCAGGGTCAATCCCTGCTCCCATTAAATCGATACTGATCGAAAAACAACCGATCTTTAATAGATACAAGTAAGACTGACTCATCAAACATAACTAAAAATATGCCTTTGAACGCCAAACCTCACCGAATTATCCCGGTAACGGTGGCTAACTGCATTTTTCGATCATCCTTCTGTCAACGTTACGCGTACATACAGCTTGTAGTTCAGCGTCTTGGCAACGTCCCAAGCATTACCGTGCTTGGCGACGACTTGAATTTCCTCTGAACTGTCGGGTTGGAGCGGAAAAGTGCCAGCCGCTACAGAAGGCGTTATCCCGTCGATTTCTGCGGCCGACCAGACCGTAATTGGCGTCCCGCTAACCGATTCTAATCCAAGTGCGATTTGCGAAGTGGTCGCAGATCTTCCCAACGCCGACCATTCTTGATCGGAATGAGAAGTTGCTTCAACCACTTTGGTATTGGTGCCATTAGCCGATGTGATCCCGAGGATTTGCAGATCAACTGGCGCATAGGTGCTATTGACTACGGTTGCCGGGACAGAAGTGAAGGGTTTCACGTTATTCGGATTAATCGCGAACGACAAGACCGTGGGCATGGTCACGACGATGGTCGTTGCGCTGGCCGTACCTTCGACATCCACAGTCGAACCGTTGTCCGGATCGATCTGCTGATCAGCAGATGCGACTGCCGAACCGAATACAAGCGACATCAACAATGCTGCAGAAATGACTCTCTTAAAAAAGCTTGTTCTCATTGACCGTATCCTCCTCACGATTTGGTTACTGCCATAATTTCGGTTTCCTGAACCCCGACAATTTCGCCTTGGTGGACGATATTGTAACGGACAATCAGCTTGTTCTTGCCACCCTCCAGCGGCTTCGATAACTCTGCCTTCTGGATGTACTGCTTGGGCTTCATCAGCGGCGATGTGTACAGCGTTTCACCGTCATGAATCACCTCGACATAACACTCCAACGAATTTCGCTTCGGGTTGGCCACCATCAACTGAAGTGTTTTGCTGCCCTTTTGAATGGATGCCTCCGAGTTGACCGTCACCGTAAACATCGAAGCGTCCTGCTTTTGTATCAGATAATCTCGGATTGCTTCATCGGACATGTGCGGCAGGTCTCCGTCCAGCACTTCACCTCCTCCGGGCAAGGGAACGGGCTTCTTCTTATCCTCTGGATCGCTGTCATGTTGGCAACTGCGAAGAAGTATGAATAGGACGGTAATCATCAATATTGTCCCGACCCCGATCCAGCGGTTCCGGTTACGACTGTTCTTTTGGTGGTTTCGCTCATTTTCGCTCAAGTGAGCGTCCTCCTTTCCCAACTTAAGCCTGATTTATACTCCCATCTCATCTCTAAAAAGGTTCCGTATGCGACGTTTGAGCCGCATACGGATAAAAGAGAAAAGAAAGGAGGGATGGTCGTACAAGCGGGTTCAGTAACCCATTGCACTTCCAAAAGGTAGTAAATCATTTCCGTTTTTACATGCGTCCGATAAAAAATGCCTGAAGGAAACCGAACCCGAACTAGCATTTACGGCAAGTTTTCTGTTCGTTTAAACAGCGGCGGCTGAATTATCTTTAACCGCCACCAATTGAGCATGAACAGCCAGCCGTTTCGTCGTCCCGGCTGGCCCGTAACAGGTCGATAACGTCAGATATTGATCCAGCGGCGTGATCAGATGGTTGTCAATAGATTTGATTTGATTCTTCTCGCGGATGTACTCCACGAAGGATTCTCGCCAAGGCAACTGAGTACCGTTCCCGACGTAAAGCATATCGTCTTCATCCGTGACGTAGATCGATACGATTTTGAACACCATCTGCTGGGAAGGCGTTGTCAACTGAATAATTCCCGAGTCCGGCTGTTCTTTAAGAATGGTCAGCAACCCCTTCAAACTGCCGAACATTCTTTTGTTGCTAAGGTTGTGGCCGTACAGAACGGTATTCGTACCGAGATTTTTCATGTTGCTTGACGCGGAAGCAAATACCCAACCCAATGAACTTGGCCTCTTGTCAAAATCGTGGTTAAGATAAAATTCATTATCCGTTGTCTGCACGATCGGCATATCAATGCCAACTGAACCGATTCTGAGCCACCCAACGGTTTCCTCATTTTGTTTCAACAATTTGCCGAAATTGACCGGCAGAAATGGTTGAGCATTTGAACCCTCGACTGGGACGATATTTGCCGATTGTGCGGATACCGGCATTGGCGATACGGTATTCTGCTGAACTTCCTCAAGGATTTGGTTAGTTTCTTTTGCATCCAAATGCCATGATGCTAAAGCATAGGAGAAATAACACAGTAGCACCAATGAACTGGACAACATGCCGTAAAAAATGAATTTACGAATCGTCGGCTTAACCAAATGACTGCACCTCCGGTTTCAAACTGATAAAATTTTCAACTGGTTCTATTGCGAGATTGCGGTTGTGTCCTCTTCTTTTGCAAAGGGACTCTTTTCTTCAAGAGATGTCCAAGCTTCCCAAGCTTCCGCGAAATCCTGATACTCTCCTTGAAGAAGTCGGTATAAAACCTGTCGCTCCATTACATGCGCGTTTTCCTTAGGTTGTAAAATATAGAGGAGATGAGCCAAACGCTTTTGATCAACATGTGCGAAGCACTCCTTGAAGTAACCAACAGAGAAAAAGAAGAGCAACCGCATTTCTTTTCGGAATTCGCTTAAATCCCGAAACCCTAAATTGCTAGGCTCTGGGAACCATTTACTCAAATCGCCTACAAACAGGCTCTGGGTGCCAGTCGGATTGATTCCAAGGTGAAATTGCAACATGGCGGCGTCCAAAGCATCCTGGGTTTGCGCTTGTTCGATCAGGCGAACTGTGTCCTTGCCGATACGTTTCTCCAAACATTTTCCGGCATAGGAGACAGTAGACTCGATGTTGTTCAACGGACAATTAAAATGCTTGGCAGTCAGCTTGTAGTTGTAATTGCTGTTGAAAAAGAAGCTGATTTTCTCCTTGACAGACTCGTGAGTAAGGAATTTCTGAGTGCGCGTATACTCAGCGATTTCCATCAAAGCAGCGTATCGACTTTCCTCCAACCGTTTCGCTTCTCCATCAACAAGTGGGTTTGACTGCAATTTCCTTCTGGCGTTATAAACTGCTTCATGAAGCTGCTTGAAGATGATTTTTGCCATTTGTTCTGATTCACCTCCGAGAAAAATAAGCTGCATAGGTAACGACCAAAGTCGCAGGAAAACAACCAGAACGAGAATTCGTTCAATTACTTAGAAATTCCAACCAGTAAAACTGGGGAATGGATTTTACTTTTCACTTCCCCCTCTCCAAAAACCAAGAGTTAACAGCCCTTTGACGCCAGAAGAAATGAAGATTAAAACGGAGCCGACCTCTTTTTCTCAGTCGTGCATTCAAGTTAGAGTAGATCGAGGTCGAGAATTTATTGTTCTTGCTCCTGAAATTCATAAAAAAGTGCTGTCCGCATCCCGATAAGGCGAGATGCGAACAGCACTGTTAAAGAAGGAACCTTATCTGATAATTACCTCCTGCTTTGGGGCTGAAAAGACGGAAGTCCAATTGAATTGACATAAATAGAAAGGATTTTTACCCCCGGATGACGCGCAGGGAAACCTCTCTGCTGGCCGATTTCGTGACTCACGCCATCGCAATAAACATTATCCGGGATATCCATGATTTATCGACGACCTCAACTGTTCCATATTGGGAATCATCGTCTGCATATGAATACCGCATTTTCACAATTGCTAAAAGAATGAAGAACTGTTCTAAGCGACTGATCTCGTTTTATAAAATACTGCCCAACTTTTATAAGACGCTGGCCTTCATTTATAAAAGACTAAACAACTTTTATAAAACGCTAACCAACAGTTATAACGGTCTCAGCTAGATTTATAAGGCAGTATCGGAGGAAGGAAAAGGAATGGATGATGGAATAGAAGGCCGGTTTGCAATATGAATCAACCAAAAGGGCATAAAACAACATAAATCGAACGACGGTATAAAGAGAAAATGCCTCGCCACTCTGTGCCTGCACCAAAAAGATGCAGAACTATAGACGGCAAGGCAATTGTGGAGAAAAATGAACCTGTTTTAACCCTGATTGTTGTAACGAATTGCAGACCATCTGTCCCATTGTCTTCATCGTCGTCTCCAACTAAAACACCCGCCGAATTGGCGAAACAAACTCCGATAAATTCAAGCGCTCAAGTAGCTCCTCGTTTTCCAGAATGATGAGAATCAGAGTTTTGAAGTCGTTCTCTTGCATCCAAGCAGAGACTCGATGGCTAAAAAAGGTCATTTTACCGCCTTTCCAGAGATATTTCACTGTGGCCAACTCTTCAAAGTCATTATATCTCTCAAGCAGTTTCACAAGTTTCTTTATACCCCACGGGGTGCCTCTTAAGGCACTGGACAATAGTACGTTGAGTGCAATTTGTTTTTCATCCGCAAGATAATCAGAAACAAGTCTGTATATTTCGCAAATGACTTCGAAGTCTTCAAGGATAGTCGAGGATTCCGAAGAATCCGAACTTTTCAACACATGAAGTGATTTACCATATAAGCGATCCGGATAACGTTTTGCTTCATCTTCGTTCAACATCGCAATTTCACTTCTGATTTTACAGTAAAACGTGAACCTTTCACACACTGCGGCAAAAGCCTCAATATCGTTCGCCTTGCCCTCATTCGACTTGCCTTCAATCGGTCTTAGGCAAAAATCAGTCAACCATTCCCGAGCCTTTGCACTTTTAAGCGGTCGTGTTATGACTGGGTGGATCTCCTGCATGACCTCGATATCGGTAAACGTCTTGTTAAGGCTGAATGTCTTCATAATCCTTCAGCCTCCTTAAAACCCAATCAGTTCTTTTACTCTCTGCTCGTAGCGAACATACGTAGCAGATTTACCTTCTCTTACAAGGCAACCATGTTTTTTATTGCCAGATAGAGTGGTAATTTCAAGATTGTCCAATCTGAAGTTATCATGATTCCTGTCGATATGGTTTATGTCATACATTCTGCCTTGCTCCCCAAGCGCGTACAGTGCAATTTCACCATAACCAAGCATTGCGCCTATCTGATGGAGTCTCGGAACAAAGTGACCTTCTTCTTTACTTCCTAACTTAATGCTTGGGTAAGAATTATGCGGGTTATCAATGGTTCCTCCTGAACGTTCATGAATATGAAGAAGAAATCCACCTGATGTTGGGTGAAAAATTCCTTGTTCATAGACAAGGCGTTTTTCTCCAGTTCTGATATCCTCCAGAATTATTTTCCGGCCTTCACGATCAATAAACTCTTTATAAAACCTATTGTTAAATCGAAAGGCTTTTCCTTCTAAGTATTGAAATAACAAAGAGGTATTCTTATAGGACAATAGAACAAAGCCATGAGAGATAATACGCTTGCCATTATTCAACTCCGCCATCCGCATTTGCTTACGAGTCATTCCTTCGCGGACACGAATAAGGTTGTTGATCGGAACCCAGTCTTTCTGACTGGCAATTACATCATACTGTTTTTCCAAATGCATGTTGATCTCCTCCATCTTTTCTCTATAATTTTTCTAATTTTTCTAAGTGTTTTGTAACGTTATGCTTCGAAGGTACGAACTAACTCCCTGAAACGATGAGCGTTTATTCCTAATCGTTTTGCGGCGTCATTAGAATTATACGTTCCGGCTTTATACTCACCATATACCTGTAGAAAGTCATCTGGATACGGCAACAACTTGCGTCCAAGTTTTCTAAGACGTAATTCATCCACGCGTTGCTTTTCTTCTACAAAATCATTGATGTATGAGAGCGTCTCGAAGCTATCTTCTGTTAAAAATCTCTTGTTACTGGAATCGAGCAATACCAGTTCTGCATTGAGATTTCGGATTGTGCTTAAAAACAAACGTAAATCAGAAACGTTGTCAGCAACCTCACCCAGTGAGCGAATAACGAGCGTATCCGAGGGAGAAAGAGTGTTCATCATTTCCTCAAACTCTTTACCCCCCGTTTCACCGATCTCGTTAACCAGATCGATGAACAACTTTTCTGCCTTAGAAACAACCCTAAACTCATCGAAGTCCTGCTTGCGCCGACAGCGAATGTACCCAAATCGCGTCATAAACCGATAACTCCTTTCGGAAATTTATATCAATACCCGGTACTTCTCTTGCTTACGGAGATTGAACTTCACATTGCCGAAGCAAACGAACCATTCCCTTCCAAATTCAATACTGCAACGAATAAACGCATTTGAAAAATAAATGCTAAAACCATCTCCGCAATGGAGTGGGTACTCGGAGCCGTCATCTAGGATAACGACCCAGCGATCTAGGCCATCGTCATATCTCATTGAATAACCCATGTTAAACCTGTACCTCCTCACTTAAATAGCAGACCCAATTACACAGATTGCAAGGACGATGCCCATCGCAACGGCAATCGATTTGCTGATTTTCCGAACTACAAGTGGAGCAGATTCATTAGTTGAGATTTCTAAACAAGTGATGCCGCTAACAAAGCTGAACAAAATACCTACAAAAAGAAAAAGATACAGCATTACGACCATCTCCTCCGTTTTTTCTCTTTAGAAAACCCTTAATTTTACTTTTTAACCATATAACCCTAGAAAGTTGTTGTAATATTAGCTTCATTTAAGCGTAAATACAAGCAGTTTTCAGAAAAAGACGGGCATTATTTTCACAGGGAAACCCCACCGCCACCGACCAACCAAAGAGCGACCAGCGCGTGACGCAACAGAAAGCCCTGTGAGCGCGGGAATGAGAGAAGCGAGGGGGATTACAGCCAGCAAAGGCTAGAACGAAGCGTCAGCGCCCGTAACGAAGACGGCGGCGCGACAGGAAGTAACCCCGTCAGCGGATCGATGGACATAGGAGAGGGTAATAAATTTTGGAGTTACCACAAGGAACAAACACCCGAATATCTTTATCGTTCTCATAACTGCGGAAATTGTGTAGGATGTACTGAGAACACCCCTGTTAACGACAGGATTCGACAAATTTGAGCCGTAAATGACGCAAATACACGTCGAAAGTGTGTTTAAAGGACATCTTTGCGACAACTGTCTGTCAGTCATCTTTGCAGATTGAAGGGGATGTGTTCTTATAGCCGGATTGTTACGGTTAATTGATACTCTCGAGTTTCATTTCAGTAAAGGCAGAACCCCGAATCGACCGCAATTAGTCGATTCGGGGTAGTGGTTAGAGTGGATAGTGTGATTAGACCTTGGAAATTGGGAGAGTAACTTTACGTTCCAAGAAACGCGGCAACTTAAAATTGCAGTATAGGAACTCGGCAGCGTGTTCACCTGTATTACCTAACGATACAGGTTTCATTTTCAAAAGGTATCTGTACCACCCATCGTAGAGTAACTCATCATAAATACTACTTCCGTAACTACTTACTGCGAGTTTGCATTCTGAACCACGAAGTAAGTCCCTGAATTTCTCGTGTTGCTCCGTGGACATATTTTTTGAGTAATGATTCAAACTTCGCATGGTCTCAGGGGGATACGGCGGATCAAAGTAGCCAAAGTAGCTAGGTTTGTTACGATATTGACTGAGCAAGTCATAACAGTCGCTGTAGGTTACCACAATGCCGGATAATATCGGATGAAACTGCGGCAGTCGACTAACCTTCTCGAAGTATTTCATTGACTTTTTTATGCCGTAATAATCCTTGAATGACTTCATATTGGCAGACATGCTTTGTGTTGCACAAATATACGTGTACGCGGCGGCAGTTACCCAGTCAGATGTCTCCTCGATCCTCCCCTGGTCACAAAGTTCGAAATCGCGCATACGATTCTGCCGCGCCAATTCGAACGACTCTCGGGAGTAACCAAGGCGTTTAAGCCGATCAACCAACTCATAGACTAACTCATCATCGGCAATAGTTGCATACATTTTGCATAAGGAGTAGTCCAAGTCGTTTAGAATTCTGTGTTTAAATAGTCCGGGATCGAGGTTCAGCGTTGTTCTTGCTCCGCCAGCATTTCCTTCGATAAAACCAGACAAATTGTACTTTTGGACACACCAAACAATTATCGGCACAATATTTCTGACTAGGCCGTGTTTGCCACCGATATAAGGGATGACAGAGAGGGGTTTCCCCATCATCCCGGTGAAGGAGCAGTTTTTATTTTTCATAAGACTCAAGTTCCTTCGTCAAATCTGGAAAACGAAGTACATAGAGTTTGAGAGGAAACCCATTGAAGTAGATCTGCTGCTGAAGACGGCCGGATGGCGGCAGGATGCACAAATTGAGCGAACTCATTCCACGAAGGTACTCCGCCACCCGTTCATCCAAATTGCGTTCAGCATTTCGTGGCGAAGGGCAGTCTGAAAGTAATTCCTCAAGGATTTCTTTCCGCACTCCAACTGTTATACCGCCAAACTTTTCGATATACGATTTCTTATCGAGAATAATAAACGGGGCTTTTCCAGCTTCATCTTTCGTGCATTTCGTCATCCTCTTAAGAAGGCCATCGAACATGCAATACCCTAGATGTTCCTCGAGTTCTTGATGACGTTGTCGAGCATCCTCGGTACTACTTGTTGGGCGGAAAAGTGCATCTAAATCATCTACTTCCTGAAAAGTTCCTTTCAAAAGAAGTTCTTTCGCGCGTAACACCAGCTCAAGATATTGTTGTTGACTAATGCGACTTACAACATTAAGGGCTTTGAAAGCACGTTCATCTGCTGGACTTTCGATTCCCTTTTCAGACAACTCATCAAGAAAGAAATAAAACGTGGTCTCTTGATCAGTTCTTGGGGTAATACGCAAGAGATACGCCTTATAAGAAAATCTGCGGGTTCTTCCCCGGAGCAAGTCAAATTTTAAAAGTTTGTTAAGTGATCGCTTATCTAACTTTTCCTGCAGGATTGTCTTCCTGTTTTTCCTCTCACGAGTCAGCGATATTACTTGGCCATCCGTTTTATGAGCCATTTTAACCATCCTCCTGTGTTCTCGTTTGAACTTCAGGAGTTAGCACGGCATCTCAATCGCTTAATGCCTTCGTAGAAATAAGAAAGCATATTCTCGAATCCTTTTTGCTTCTAATTGGATATATCTTGTAAAACAACTAGCATGTTGTAATGCGAAGCTCTATTTCCGTCAGGTGGTTATTCAATAAGCGCACGCTGCATTTCCAAAACGATTCGTCATTAACTGGGTTGGGCAATCAATGTACTCTCGATCCAGTTATTAATGACAAAAGAAAAAGCAAAACATAGTGCGGAATTGCTGATGCACTACGCTTTGCTCCAACTTGATAGAGACAATCTTTTTCATACGAGGTTATTTATATCTGGAACCATGATTACCACACCGTTCCGAAGGAATCCAATACACTCACGTTGGAGGCGATAAAGTTCACACCTTTTTCGGCAAATTCGCCGGTCGAGGAATCGGCCTTCATATGCGCCTCATTACGGTTAGCCAGCTTGAAGTCCATCGTGACGAACCCCTGCTTACCAACGCTGAAGAATTGAGACTTGTCGGAGGGGACTTGCAGACCCTCGATCTCGAGCGGCACTTTGTCCGCATACGTCACCAGCGGCAAAGCAAACGTCGTGATGTACTCGCGAACGACGAGCTGCGTAGTATCCTCTGAATACCAGCCTTGTCCGACATGAAGATCGTTCGTACCCCGCACCGCATTCCCTAGTGTGGCGACCAACGATTCGCTTAATGCTGCACCACCATTTTTCTCGAAGTTGGCGAATACGTTATCGTCGCTGAGGATTTTCATGTTGACCAGAGCGGTCTTTAAATCGGGATCAATGGTTTGAACCGACCTGTTACCATCCAACCCGACGAGCTTACCTCCACGAATTTCGAGCGTATGGACGACCTGGGATGTAGAAGCCTCTGTAGCCGATCCGTTGGAAGTGACCGCACCGAATTCCTTGCCACCGATCTTTAATCTGCCATCCACCGTAAGAGGTATCGACCATTTACCGTCGTCGCCCTTCGTACCGTACTGGCTCAAGAACCCCTGATTGATCTCGTCCGGGTTATATGTGCCGGAAGAATTCCATGCCTTATTCAAAGCGGAGCTACTGATATCCAACGCAAAGTTCCTGATCTTCAAGTCGCCATCGGATTTGCCGCTGACCGTCACCGCCGAGTCCTTGTAGATGACTTGTTTGCCGTTCGCGCCTAGCGATGCCGCCAATTGCTTCGCGCCTGCTTCTGTCGCTGTCGATACCCCGGTGACCTCGGGGCTTACCTTGACGTTGTCGAACTGTACCATGCTGAAGCTAACCGGCTTGATTTCCCGCAACTTGTCTCCGGCTGCAAAGGCAACGCTGGTATTGCCCGAAGTATCGGAGTAAGCGTACAACACTTCTGGATCAACCTTGAAGGTTTTCTCGCTTTGCTTCGTTTGCCAGAATAAGCCATTCTGCGATTGCGATTGAGCGTTGAATGTAGGGAGTGCGTTATCGTCCTTCGGCACGTAACGCCTGAACATCACTTTAGTACGATAATCAGCAGTACGATACGACGGAGATGCTTCCCCTGACCAGCGATATGGCGTACAGCCAAGCAAATTACAGGAGTAATGCGTTTCGCTGTACGTATAGCGGTCTGCCGGACTTTTAATGCCATACTGGAACAAAGACTGCATATACATGGTCGTCCATTCCTCCGCCGCGCCGATGCTTGTGGCAGTAATTCGCCCATCGAACAGGTTGAAGTTGTTGACCCACGACGCCAGCTTGATGTTCGACACCGAACTGTTATCCCGGATCGCCAGCAGGTCGCCAGCCACATTGAAGGAAGCCGAGGACGAATATGGCGTTACCGATCTGATCGGCGTATCATTCACCAGCTTCGCTTTGCTCATTGCCCATTTTACATTGCTCAAGTCGGGATCGATCAGTCGGAACATTGTGCTGCCAGAAGGCGACAGGCTAGGATTGATAAACGTCTGAATCGGCATGGAGAGAGAGAATCTCGCCGTGTTCACACCTTTGTCCGCGATATTTCCCCAATATTGAGAAAGTCGCCATTGCGGAACCTCGAACCCCGATACGATAGGCTCGGGACTATCCTCCACCGCTTTAACGAACAGCGTCAACTTCGCATTGGAATAAACGGGTTTGCCGTTTTCCTTGATGCCTTTATATTTGTTCTCCGTTGAAGATAACGGGTTGCC
The DNA here is from genome assembly GCF_036577625.1 of Paenibacillus sp. GYB003. Classification (NCBI taxonomy): domain Bacteria; kingdom Bacillati; phylum Bacillota; class Bacilli; order Caryophanales; family Paenibacillaceae; genus Paenibacillus; species Paenibacillus sp. GYB003. The sequence continues at coordinate 75,778 of NZ_JARBDC010000007.1, forward strand.
GTCGCCGCCTAGATAGAAATGCAGTTTGTCAGGCGCAGGACTATCCCAACCCAATTCGATCTCCCAACTGCTAGACTCAGCGGACACCGGAATGGATACGGTTCCGTCTTTACCCTTTGCGCGTTTGGTCATTTCCGACTTGTTGATGTTCTCGTTATCTTTCTTGTCGTCTAACGAGAAACGAGCTTTCGTATCGGGAACTAGATCATAGGTTTTCCCTTCATGCTCAACCGACATGCTGCCCTGGATTACTTGCTCCTCTGAGTTTTTCGCAATATCCCACAAATAACGTTTGCTGTCTTCTGTCCAGCCTTTCACCGGCTCGGTAAAGGTAACGCCTGTCGAAGTGCCGTTGCGGTCAACAACTACGACGTTCAACTCGGCATCAATGGCAGGTTGGTTGTTCATTTCTTTCCCGCTGCCATATCCCCAAGGCTGGAACCCCCATCCGCCGAACGGGTTGACCTTGTAATCAGCGGATACCGGAACGCTCTCGCTGGAAGGCTGCAACGTCTTGGCGTAATAATCACGTGCATAGGAACGGAACGTGAATGGGAGATTCCCATTTTCTTTGTACGGAGAACGATCCGCGTCCGCAGCGGATGATGCACCCCCGAGAGCGACTGCTTCGGCCTGACGTAATGCGGACAAACTTTGCACCGTATTGTCGCTAGGCCGCGCCGTTTGGCGAACCCACAAGTACCAATCGACCGCATTTTGCATCGGCATGAACGCATATTCCCGATCCAATGCGCTGCGACCGTCACGAACACTGATTCCAACAACCGTTTGCAAGTTAAGAATCACTTTGTTTTGGTTAAAGGCTTCCTGCATACGCGATTCAAAATCGTCGTATGCCTGGCCCGACAGAATACCGCGCTCTTTGACCAAGTCCAGATATCCCTTAAACATCAGTCTGGCCGCAATCTGAGCGTCCATTTTATCCTCGTCACTCATGCCGGAGTTGTTCTGGTCGGCTACATAGTCCGTCAGCAGTTTACGGAACGTTTCACCTGCCACTTGCTCCGTCCCTGTGCCGGATATGGAACGATTCGGATTGCCGGGAGCCATCTGATACAATGCTCTTTCAACAAGCTTCACAAAGAAGTTATCGGAACCTAAAATCGTCGAGTTCTCGTGATTGGCATAAGGCAAAGTGCGTTTCAACAAATCTTCTCGAGAACCCCCCGGAGCACTGTCGGGATACAAAGGATTGTCGCCGTACAACGTTTTTACCCTGCTGCTGGAGCCGCTGCGTTCAAACGTCACCAACCCTGAACCCGGTTTGGTGAACAGATCGTGCGAAGTCTTGTTCGGAGCCATGTAGAACATCATAGACTCGTTATTGAAGTTGAATCCGTTCTGCATGTCCGATTCAGTTGCGTCTGCCGACAACACCTGATCGTCGTCAATTAGGAAACCAACCTGCAAAACCGCCACCGAATCGGAAGTTTGGAACGATCCGGCTGGAGTCGAAGAATAACTGCCGCCTGTCGCTGGGGGTGTGCCGCCTACATTGGCTTCGCTCGAAGCTGCTTGAACCCCCGAAGGAGCGACGAATGAAAAAGTCGATGTTACCAAAGTCAGCACCAGCATAATACTCAGGCTGGATCGGGTAAGTGCAGAATTTGTACGTTTCCTTTTATATAGAAGGAACGCTACTCCGCCAGCGAACACGGATGCACAAAGGATGAACGCCAACCAAAGATACGGAAGCACATCTCCCGTTTTCGGACTCGACGATCCGGCCCCGGTTGCGATACCGGCTCCCAATACCACTTTGGTGATGGGGGAACCTGCATCGATAGCGGCGGTCATGATTTCGCCCGTATCATTGTCCTTGATCATAAACGACTCGCCTGGCGTTACGGCGAATGTTTCCGATTTATGGCCTCGGTAGGATTTATCCGCCATCGCCGCGACATTCATGATCGAGAAGTTGTAGTCGTTGCCGCCTTTACTGATCTCAAGCTGATGCTTTGGTGTCAGGTCGATATTGATGCTGGCTTTACCCGCTGAGACGACTAAGTTATCGGTACTGGCCTTCGCCGCGGCGTACTTGCCATCGACCGTTACCTTGTATGTGCCATCTGCCACACCTTCAATGGTCTTGCTGTTAAGATTCAGCGGATAAATACTCGATACCCCCTCGGAGGACGTAAGGGTAACATCAACCTCCGACCATGTTTGGCTTATATCAACGTTACTCTCCGTCGAAAGATGGACGCTAATCGAACCCGATTTTGCAATCGGCTGTTCAAAGACGACAGGGAATACGACTGCGTTAGCCGATGTGCCGGATAGGACAGATGTAGGCAAACTGATTTCGGCCTTTCCGTTGGCTCCATCCTTGACGCTTCTTCCGGCAGACGAAACGAGGAACTTCCAAGTGAGCTTGTCCTTGTCGATCCAGACCATGCCGCTGTCATCGGTAGTGAAAGACATCGAACCTTTTCCTTCCAACAACTTGACCTCGACAGGAACATTTTTAAGCAACGCGCCGGAAGCGTCCTTAAGGAGCAGACCGACCAGATTCGGGTTGGTCTGCATAATCGCTCCGAACGGATGAAGCTTGGTTCCCGTCAAATCATGAATGGTTTGGTCTTCTTGATCGCCTTCTGAATAATCGAACGTGCGAATGGCGAAAGGAAAATGGGTACCGACCTTTACATTGGAGTCATGCCGGGTCACACCGCCATCCGCTTCGGGAATATCATCGCTGAAAGTCAGCGTTTCGATTACCCCGTCGGCTTTCCTGAGAACTAGCACCAGACGATCTCCGAGACGATAACCCGGATGATTGAAGACGAGCCGGTAGCGGTTCGTCTTACGTTCGAAATTCTGGCTGTTTCCTGTGGCTGTACTGATGAGCTTGTTGTCCTGTGCCGACCACAATTCCAACGTAAATTCCGGGATGTAATCCGAACCCCATCCCGTTGGCGCATACACATCGACATACAAACCATCGGTTACGGTGCGGTCGGAGCGGTCGAGTGCAACCGGAGCGGACGTTGTGGTCGCTGTGGTCTCTGTGGCGGCGGTGGAAAGACTGGGTAGACCGGACAGGGACTCTGAACCCCCGGCTCCACTAGCGGCTGCAACTTGCGAATCGACTGAACCGTTACCGGCTGTCGGTTCCGCCGCGGATACGGATGTGGCGAACAACGAGAAAAGTAAGACCGTTGCTGCCAGACTGCTGATGATTCTTTGCATTCTGCTTTCCTCCTGTAATCATTGGTTTGCACCTATGACGCTTTGCTTCATCGGTGCTTGATGAAAGTACATTCACTCCGGAATCCACTGCCCCCGCAAAAAAATATCTTAGGAAATAACCCCCGAATATTCACAGATTTATCCACACATTGTTTACCTAACAAAAAGAGCGATACCGCTCAGGTATCACTCTGGTAAAGAAACAAGATATTCAGTTCAAGGCGTATTTCCGCCGCTAAACAGATTAATTAATGCTTAAGAGTGATCTTGGAGCCATCCGTTGGCTGAACGAAAATGAAGAAGTCTTTTTCCCATTGATCGAAAGTCGGCAGTCTCTGCAGACCAGTCAAGTTGTACCATTTCCCATTTATCATAATGGCGGATTCCGCATGCCCTTCTGGGCCGTAGATCATCGTGTTATACCCCAAGACATCGAATACAGCAGAATCGACTTGTGATATGGATTCACATCCGCGATTCAACTCGATCAGCGCTTGGTAAGCCGAAAATGGTGCTTCACCAATATCTTTTGCCTTCTCCACCAGATGGGTAGAAAGAATCCGCGCTTTGATGATTTTTACAATCTCGTCTTTGCTCACGCCGTCTGCCACCATTTCTCCATAACGCTGTTCGGTATAATATAACCCCTTATTTCGTTCCGAACGGTCACCTTTATCACCAGACCATCTTGCTCCGTTCATGTACTCGGTCAGATACATTTCCTCTTGCGAGATGTCGACTTTATCCAACCCAGCAACGGCTTTATCGACGATCTTCATTACCGTATCGTATTGCGACTGATTTAAGCTGCCGTAATCATGTCGACCGTAACGAACGGTACGTTTCTTAAAATTGCGGTACTCAATGAATTTTCCGTCCATGTCGACGATCCTTACTTGTTCAGCGGGTAAAACTGTACCCTTTGGCATTACATCATTGGTAGTGCTGGTGTTTCCAGAACCCCCGACAGCACTTTCGATAAAAACTGTATACGTTGCGCCATCCCACCTGACCGTTCCACCTAGTGATTCGCTCACGAAACGGAGCGGTACCATCGTGCTGCCGTTTACCTTCTGTGACGGAATGGCCAACTTTACAGTTTTCCCGTTTACTGTAGCTTCGCTCTGGCCGACCGTAAGCTTGATCATCGTGCTTCCTTTTGTAGCGGTGACGGTCTCGGTTGCGCCGTCCCAATCGACTTTAGCGCCCAAGGTCTCGAAAATGCCCCGAAGTGGCACAAGTACACTGCCGTTCATCATGATCGGCGGCTGCGGGTAGTTCTGCACCACATTATCGATCACAACAACGGGATCTTTCTTTTGGACAGACTCGACCATGACCTTTCCTTTCCCGGTTAGGCCAGTTGAAGTTCCGTCCAAGCGTTCTTTGATCCGGTTTATTTGCGACATGAGAGTGTTGCTCTGGCCGCGAAGCGCGGACAACCCGTCGCCTCCTTGAATGGTCACAACGATTTTTGTGTTCGCGAGTGCTGTTCGCAAACTTTCTCCCTGAAAGGAGAAACCTTCGTCCATCTTCTCCTCGATGGCCGACAAGCTATCGGTCACCTGAGTCACAATTTCAATGCTCCAGCCGCTTTCTTTCAGGGCGGCAACCGCTATGTTCAGGTTGGAAACATAGGTGTCTTCATCGTAAACATGCGTCTCGTATCCGCTGGGGATAGTTTGCTTTTGCGCGGCGGCGATTGGAGAAGATAAGGAAGGGGAGGAAGGAGCCGCTAATGCAGAACCCCCTCCGAGGACTAACTGGCCGATTAGTGCGGTGGTCATGAGAACCCCATTTACGACAAGTGCGAACGACCGCTTGGCTGGCTTGCTGCGCGTATAGACGGAGTTCATCTGAACCTTGACGTGACCGAGTGTTTGCTTTGCTGGCTTCTTGTTCATCGGAATTGACCTCCTTTGCGAATTGGCTTTCTAGATCACTTGTTGTATTCGCACTCAGTTCGTAGGTCAACAAAGATATTTCTGCCTTCAAAACAATTCCAGCATTGATCAGCTACATGAAATTTAGACTTCCGACAAGCAGTTCATGCCCATGCGCCGAGTTCCTTTAATTGCTCGATCTTCCGCCGATGCCAATCGACTTCCAAAACATCTGATCGATCAAACCCAAACTCGGTCTGCGTGTAATAAAACAACGGCTGCGAGAATATCAAGACAGGTATTTCTCTTCCGCCAACACCTTCACGAATTGTCCGAATCACCTGCAATTCAATGGTGTCGGAAGGGAAACAGACAACATTATTCGCCAACTTTTTGGGCTTAATCAGATCGTCGCCTTGGAAATGGAATTCCCTAATCGACGTTAACGTAAGGCGGTCTCCATCCAGCTTCCAACAAAACGGATGGAAGGAATCATACTCCGCCGCGCTGAACCAGAAGTAATAACCACTGCCTTCTGCAATGAAAGCAATGGCGTTATCTTCCCAAGCGATATGTTCTAGTGAACCCCCAGTCCAATAGCCAACTATATCTGGCATTCAATTAACCTCGCTTTCTTCTGGGCTTATACGAAGCCACATCATGTTGCTGAACAGACAATTGATCCAAAACAGAAAAGTCGGTGACCGGGTTATGTCCTACAAACAATTTACTCAAGTTGACGAGATGCACGAATGGCGAAATATCTTCAATCTGGTTATGTCGCACATCCAAATAGTCCAAGTGCCAACGATCTCTGGCAATGAAAGATAAGTCACTCAGCCGATTATATCTGAGCGTTAAAGAATAGAGTGGCAGATCCAAAACCGAACTGAAGTCAGAAATAGCGTTATGGGATAAGTCCAATTCTGCTAACCATCAAGCTAGCAAGAGGGGTGATGTCCTGAATGCCGCAATATTCCATTCGAACAAACTCGAGCTTGTGGCTCCAAAGGAAAGGATCGTCTGATAGGGCAGCGAGTTCCTCCTGTTTGATTGACAATTCTTGAAAAACCTCTAAGTCGTGAAGTGAAGCCTTTTTAATAAAAAGGGAGCGCAGATTGATTAACCCAGATATAAATGACCAATCCTTGTTGTGGGTACCAACAACATGCAAGTCATTGAGTTCCTTAAAATTGCCTAGGAAACTGAGGTCGGTTGTCCTTGCATACAAATACAGCGCCTTCAAGTGATTGAAATTTTTCAAGTCCGCTTCCCACATTCCATTGGCCGAAGCCCGAACATTGAACCTTATGCTCGGTTTGAATACTTGAAACCCCGAACCCACAATTGCCCGAGGAACTTGTTCAAGCTCCTCCACTGCCGAGTAGATCAACAATCCTCGTAACTGATCGATGTCTTTAGTCGTTAGCGGTTCATCCGTAACCCCCAATTCATCCCGAACCGCATTTTCAAATCCTTTGTCCTGAAACTCGATAATCTCCATATTAATCCTCCTGACTTTATCGTTTTACCGCATTAAACAATCGGTGTAATATGTTAACTCTTTTCTGAGTAATTGGGAAGGTCATCTAACATGGGTTTGAAAATATTTCTGGCGAACATATATCAGGTAGACTCTTAGTGAAAAAAATCAGACTTAAGGAAAAGGCAACGGCTATTTATGCCGCGGCCATTTTCTTAAGTCTGAATTTTTTGACTCGGTTATCTGCAGTCAAAAATTTCATTCGGTATTTTTTATTTCATCTGGAGCACATGTGGCGGAGATGCGCTCTCCAAATCTCTCGAGATGGAGTGATACATGTGCGTAAGCTGCAGAATGAAGTAGAGTTTCGAATTGTTGATCGGCAGTTTGAGGGTGAGCAGAAGTTACAGACTGTTCTTTTGCTTTGGCTGAAAAAGCAACTGGACGGTGAGCAAAAATGAAATATAATGTGTCTTGCAACAACGGTTTAGGTGTCCCCTCGAATGGGGGAAAAAAGGTGCAAGTAGCGACTTATGTTCGTGTCTCAACGGTTTTTGAGGAGCAAGATTCCTCGATCATTAATCAGGAGGAGGGGTTGCAAGACTATTACCGTAAAAAGGGTTGGACTCTTTTTGACACTTACGGAGAAAGAGGATCAAGCTTTAAAAAGAGAGTGGCATTTGAAAGACTTGTTAAAGATGGATTCAATAAAAAGTTCCAAGTCATTCTCGTTAAGTCTCTGAGCCGATTTGGACGTAATATTGGTGAACTGACAACGGTTATCCCGAAATTGGTCGAGATAGGTGTTCGTTTTATAGCACTTACTGAAAACCTCGATACCGACAAACCTGATTGGCAAAGTAAGCTGACCATGTATGCTATGGTCTATCACATGCAGAGCCAAACAACATCTGAGTTCATTCGTATGGCGGAACGTGCTAGAGCTAAGCGTGGCGAGTTTACAGGATCTTTTACTCCGTATGGTTATCAGAAAGTGGAAAAGCGCTTGGTACTTGCTGATGATGACACTCCAGACATTGTTCAGCGCATCTTTGATTGGTACCAAGAAGGTGAACTAGGGATGCAAGCAATTGCCAATCGCTTGAATGATGATGGAGTTCCAACTCCTGGACAAACTCAAGGTCGGAAAAACGGGAGTCTGTACTGGTGCCAAAGTACAATTGAATATATCCTGACGAATCCTGTATATGTCGGTGATTTGATTGCCCAAAGGCAACAAGCTGCAACTTTAGGAAGTAATAAGCGTAAACCAAAAAGTAAAGATGAGCAGGTTGTACTAAGAGATAACCATCCGGCACTGATCTCAAGAGAACAATTTCAAGTTGTTCAAGATCTGATTCAACGCAGGTCGCACAATAAAGTTAGCGGTATGCCCAACCTTTTTACTCACGTTTTGTTCTGCGCTGATTGCGGAGCAGGGATGCATTGTGTAAAGCGTCCTTACGGAAAAACCCATTACATGTGTGGGAGTTACAAGCTAAGAGGAAAGGGACAGTGCTCACGCCATTCTGTTTATGAGCACGTTCTTGTTGACCTAATACTCACGGATATTCAGCGCCTCATGGGAATGCACGTCGATTCAGAAGTCGTAGCCCAAGAGATTCAAAGGGAAGCTTGGAGGGAGAAGAAGGAGAACTCCAAAGAACGCCAAGCTCTCAAGAAGAAGGTTGAACAGTTCGAAAAGCGGAAGCAAGCGGCTGAAGACAAATGGCTTGACGGTGATATCACGAAGGAGCAATATCACGAATTGCTTGATCGGCTTAGTGGGGAGTTAACCGAAGCCAAACAAAAACTTTCGGATTTACTTAAGTCTGAGGAAGACACAAAGCTATCTTTACCAGACATCTCCAAACTGGCCTCTTTTGAAAAGTTGGATCGTGAACTCCTTCTGATGTTGGTCAAGCGCATTGAAGTTAAGAAGACTGGCCAAGTGAAGGTCATTTACAATTTTAAGAATTAACCGTATCAGCGTTTATCAGGAAGGCGATGCTTATTACAGAATATCTAGCCGCCTTCCTCATTTTTTATATGTTGACTCTGCGGAGCCGACACATGTGGAGTGCGTAATAGGACTATGTCGGGTCGATGCCTAGAAGTCCTGCGTTTTCAGCATTCTACCCGATACACGACTTTTACGACGGACGAAAACGGGTTCAAAAATAAGGTAGTGAAAAATTCAATCGAGGTTATCGTGATGCTGGACCTGGAGTGCGTAGATATGTCGGGCTCGTTGTTTGAGGATTAGGATTGGATAGAAAAATCATAAAGCAAGAATATCCAGGAGAACGTCGATTTTAATTCGGTGTTCTCTTTTTATATAAACATTTTCAAAAAGCCGGTTTCCTCCATTTTGAGGGTAGCCGGCTTTTTGCAAAGGGTGGAATGTGGAGGGCCGAAGGTAATCGCTCGGGCCAATCAGAAAGGCGGAGTCGGCAAGACCACAACGGCGATCAATTCGGGAATCGGGCTGGCGGCTGAAGGAAAGAAGGTATTGTTGATGGACGCCGACACTCAAGATAACCTTATTGTTTCCGACGGCCAATTTCCCGGCATGACCATCGAGGGACACACTTATACGGAACAATCGGCTGCGGGCGAGGCAATCTTGGCCGCATGCAACGAAATGACTACGTCGGATCCGCTTGAGTCGGGGAGTTACAAGGGGTTCTCGATGTGGCTATCCTTCGACAGGGCTTCGAAAGCATGGACGTTTCCGGCAACGTTCGATTGGAAGAAATAATCGAAAGCTGCCTGGGGGCAACGACAACGATTCTGACAGAATGGTGAAGGCAGCAGTAGCCATAGCTTAAGGCAAGGGTGCCTGCCGCGAGGTGGAATCTGAAGGAATCTGTAACCGCTAGCCCCCCGGGATCGCTTGCCAACTAAGGCGGACGGTTCAATTGAGCGATGGATCCGGATGGAAAGGTATTCATGTTGCGATCCCGCGAATGCGGAAGCGACAAAGAGTGAGGAGTGCGGTAGGGGCCGCCGCGGTGGTGCCTTGCCATGGAGGTGATGCTTGAGTTATGCGTAAGTGGATCGTCTTGGGTGTGTGCGTGGTGGCGGTGATCGTCGTCGTACTGTGCTTGGGTGAGGACTGGGGCGACGAAGGTCGTGAGTTTCTGCGCTCGTTGCGGCGCGTGTTGTAGCGAAGGCGGAGAGCATGCAGTGTGTGAGCTGGTCGACGGAGCGCTGTTGGTGAGCAAAGGCGATTGGCGGAGAGATGATCTTTGACTACACTCGTTCAAGATTTGTCGTCGATCCCCAGCCTATGCCCCAATTCCCTTCCCATGGAACACCTTCATCTGTGGGCCAGTATCCCTGGCGCTTATCGGGAAGAGGTCGGACAACGGAAAATACGGCATGTACGATTCTTCCGAGGAATGGTGGCTGGTGCCTACCCTGGAAATTACTTGGGGCCCGGCAGGGGATCGATTGCAAACCGAGGCGGACGGTTCATTGTTCGAGTTTCCCGGATTGTGATAGAATGAGGCGTATAAGCGAGTGGCGGAGTATTCTAGTCAGCCTATCATTTCTGAAGGCGGGCCTAATGAATGGCGTGCCGAATACTGGAGACATATAGCCGAGCTTGAAATGTCCAAGTGAGGCATGAACATTCCTTGCAGGAGTTGATATCGTGGATCCTGTGCTGATCGATAAGCTGGAGCAGTTCTTCTCGAGCGACGGAGGGGAGATTTATAGGGGAAGTCCCGCCTCGCAGGAGCAAATAAACGACGCCGAACGCCGATTGGGTGTGAAGTTCGATAACGACTATGCGGAGTTTTTGCGCAGATACGGCGGCTCCTTTGCGGGTGCTCCCATCTACGGCTTCAACAATTCGGCCATGCTGGAAGAGGTCGACGTCGTTGAGCTGACGATGAGGTTCCGCGCGGATCGTTGGCCGGAAGCGGCCCATTCCTATGTGATTTCAATGGATATGTCCGGTAATCCTGTCATGATGGATACAGATGGAAAGGTATTCACCTACGACCACGACTCGGCGGAAACTAGAACGCTCTCGGAATCCTTTTCCGCGTTTTTGTCCGATGTGCTGTGAAGGAGTGGGGGGATATCGCCGAGGAGGCGGAGAGCGATGTTCAAAGAACTAAGCAAGAAATTGGCGGAATCGGCCCGGATCGGTTGGTACGAAGGCCAAGCCGCCGAGGAAACGTGGATCGAAGATGCCGAGCGAGAACTGGGGCTTTCTTTACCGGCTTCATATAAGTGGTGGCTGCGCACGTATGGAAACGGGCAGATCGACGGATCCGAGATCTATTCCCTTGCGCCGCCGGAGTTTCGTGACGACGCCGACACGGACATCGTCTATATGCGCAGGTTGGATCGGGCAAGCGGCCTCTATCCTGAAAACAGGCTCTATTTTTACCGCCCCAGTCCTGAGGAAGCGTTCTATTTCGCGCTGGACGCCGAGTCTGGTGCGGGGGAGCTTCCCGTGTGGCGCGAAGATCGGCTTGGCGGCGACGACGAAGTGTTTGCCGCGAGCTTCGCCGAATTTCTCGACAAGATGGCGTGATCGCTCCAAAGCTCGGATCGTATGGGCCGTAACGGATCGTTCAGACGAAGGTTCGACAATCAAGTAGGAAATAAGTTCGTCAGGAATATTGAGGTGCCTTCGTCCGAGTTCGAGAGGCTAGGCCGGGAGATCGGAAAAATATACTGTGGCGGTGGTACGGACAGACAGAAGTCCGACGCCGCATGGAAACTTCTGGAGGATGCTTCATGCTGGAAGTAAACAACCCCGAGTACACGGTGTTGAACTATGACCCCAGATGGGGCGAGTTGCGCGTGAGCGCCGAGCCCTCGGTCTACTATATGGCGGAAGGCGGTTCCTTCTGCGTGGATATGAATCCTCTTGGCGACCGGGCTTTGGCGGAGATCGACGGCTTCAGCATCGACCCGAAGGCGGGCGAGATACGGTTTCGAGCGCGCTGGAAAGGTGCGCTGGAGGAGTTCCTGGTAACGAGCGATAGGGACGCGGACAGGCAGATTTTTGGGTTTATCGCCGACAGGCCGTCCTTAGATCCTGTGCCTCGGCTGCGCCGATACGCATCGCCGGGGATACCCGCGCAATCGGGTAGCAGATCCGATTCAAGTGCCATAGGTGAGGCCAGATGTTGGAGAAACTGGGTTGGAAAGAAGGTCAAGTGCTGTCGCTTCGGTTACGTGATGATCTGTATACGTTGGCGCAAATGCGCCCTTCAAAGGGGGGGACCTCATCCTACTGGACGAACGCGGGCCGAACTGGACTGGGATCCAGAGAAGAATAAGAGGATGCTTCCCAAGGGGCCATGGACATGTTGGGCGCACTGACGTGTTTGATTGGCGGAATGGTAGAAGATGATACGAGGAAGATTGTTGGCGCCGCCGAGATGTTGATCAACCGTATCGACGACTGCAAGGCGAACTTCGATACGTAGGAGACATCTTATTACAATGCGGTGCTCGCCCAAGAAATGGAGCGTCAAACTGCCTTTATTGAATCGCCGCTTGGGCCAGGTTACGACTTCGACATCCGCATGAGTCAGATTGCGTGGAGATAGTGCGTTGAAGGCGGCTGTGCGGGATCTGTTCAGAGGGTGTGGTAGCTAGGATTTGAAATAAAGGACGGATTGAGCATGACATTGGAACAGCTGTATGCCAATGGTGTAATTCCATTCGATCGATCTATGCTTGAGGGGAATGGCCGGTTTCCAAGCGATGCCATCGAGTGGCTAGCTAGACATGGCTTGCCGCGGTTGGAGGGTGGGGAGGTGCTTGGTGTGTCGTTCCTGTCGCCAGCGATCAAGCGCTTCGACGGCGAAGAGTTCATCATGTTCGCCAGTGAGCGGTGGCGCGAGGATCTTTGGATTGGAATTGGCACGGATGGAGCGGTGTATGCCTTGGGTCCCGTTCAGGGCAGAAGGTCCTTCATCAACTCGAATCTGGAAGTATTTCTTCAGTTCATGGCGCATGTAAGCCGTTACCTTGAGGCCGCAAAGGCGACCGATACCGGGCCGACCGTAATGACGCGCGATGTGTTGCAGGAACGCTTGGCCGCGCTGCGGAATGGCAAGATCAGACCTGCAGCTCGCGCCACCGGGTTCGATCGACAGTTCGAGACCGAAAGGTTGGAGTGCGAGTTCCGGACCTTGGACCGAGCAGCTCTTAAGCGCGATGGATGGTGGTGCAAAATCATCGAGCAGCTGAGGGACGGGCTGATCTAGTCTAGGGCGTGCAGTCGCTGGAGGGCACGCCGTCGCATTGCCTTCGACTACGACCTGCGCGATCAGGTCTTCCGCATCGCGATCAACGGCGGCGCGCCGATCGTGCTGGAGCGCGACGCGCTGGGCCGCACCACGCGCGAGCATCTTAGCCCGCAGGTGCAACGGCAGTTCGAGTACGACGGCCGCGGCCTGCTGATCGCGCAGACGGTATTTGCGGATGCCGCCCCACTGTTCGAGATGCGCTATGACTACGACCGCACCGGCAACCGCTACCGGCTGAAAGAAACGAAAAACCGGAATCTATTCGACACTGAGCGCTCAGGTGCAAGTGGGTCAAAATGATCCCGGCGTTAGTGGGTCTTAAGCAGCCTCTCGTCTCCCAGCATCTTCGCGTGCTGCTGGATGTGGGAATCGTCAAGAGTTGATGATACATGAGGATAAACCACTGGCTTTTTGACGAGGCGCTGCTCTCCGAGTATAAGGAAGTAATGGAGTTGGATCGAATTGCATTCCCGGAGGATTGGGAGTCCGTACGAATGATGAGAAGATAGCTTGGGATCAAGGTGAACGCTGCATTTCATGGTATTTTTAACTACTCAAGTTATCTGGAGTGTTGTGTGTCGCCAAAGTTTAAGGAAGGGAGTGTTACGGAATGGATTTCGAAACGGCGATGCAGGAGCTTGAGGCCCTCGGCAAGGAACGGCTCAAGAAAATGTACATATCGAGCGGCGCACACGAACCGCTTTTTGGCGTGGCTACAGGCGATATGAAGCCCCTCGCCAAGAAAATCAAAAGAAATCAACCTTTGGCTGAGCAGCTTTACGCCACAGGGAACTACGATGCCATGTACTTTGCCGGTGTCATTGCGGATCCGAAAGCGATGACGGAGGCGGATTTTGAGCGTTGGATGGATGCGGCGTATTTTTATATGCTGTCCGATTATGTGGTGGCAGTAACCTTGGCGGAAGCAGATATTGCACAAGAGGTAGCCGATTAATGGATCGCAAGCGGCGAAGAGCTGAGAATGTCGGCGGGCTGGAGTTGTTACTGTTGGCTATTGGGCAATCGGCCGGACGGTGAATTTTGGACAGCTTGGTTTCAAACGCAAATATGTAAGATGTTAAGAAGCGGAATGTCAAAGCCAACGAAACTTACATTGTATACAAGACGGCCGCGTGATGGAAATATTGTCCCTGCAACCGAACGGGATGGCAGGCATGCATGAAACAATGCCGATCATGTATGGTTTTGCCGGTAACAATGGCAGCAGGAAAAGCACAATCCGTCAGCCGAATTGAACCCCGCTATGCGGCGCGGCGAAAAATTGACGATTCCTACGATCTGTTTTCCGGCGATATCTTCAGCAGTATATCTCTTGGCGATTTGCGCGCTGGAAGTTTTAACGCCGATTTCCGGTCCAAAGTCGATCTCCAGTTTAATAGCCGGGACTTTGGCATTTGCAAAAAAAAATCGGCTTTGATGATCGTGCCCACACGAAGATCCAGTTTTAAAAAGTCTTCAAAAGTTGCCGTTGAAAAATCCCCCCTGTCTCATTCCACCTGCATTCGGCACCACTTAATGCGAAAGACGCTTCACCGCTGAATATTGCAGGGATTGCCGCCAAAAGTATATCAGCATACCCAGCAGCGTTATCAATCCGCCTACCAATTGAAAGACGGAGATAGTTTCTCCTAGGAAGAGATAAGCCAGCATAATAGCCAAAACGGGTTCTCCAATAATGCCTACGGACACCGTTGTAGCTCCGATCGACTTAAGCAGCCGATTGAAAATATACTGGCCGAAGATCGTGGGAACTATCGCAAGCAGAAGGAAATACGTCCAGTCCAAAGATTCGTAATTGGTTAAGGAAAAGCCGTTCAGCACGCTGTAGGCGAGCAGAACACTTCCTCCGAGAAAGAAGACAACGACACTATACAGATTCGCGTCGATTTTCCGGCTCAACTTTTGTCCGACCAGCATATAAGCTGAAACCAGTATAGTTCCGATTAAAGACAATCCGTCCCCAATCAGCGCTTCTCTGGAAACCCCGATATCTCCCCAAACGATAATGACTGAGCCAAGCAGCGCAGTCACTAAGCAAAGCACGCTCAGTATGCCGGCTCTTTCCCTGAATACAAAAAACGAACCGATCATGACAAACAGCGGCTGCAAAGCCAGGATCACCATGGAACTTGCCACCGAAGTATAAACAAGAGATTCCATCCAAAATAAGAAATACAGTCCCAGCAACAGGCCAGCCAAAAATACCGCGCCCCAATCCTTTGCGTTCATGTTTAAGTAGCGGATCGTTTTCCAAGGGACGAACGGAAGCATGATGAAAGCCGAAATATAAAACAAATCCCATCACGCTGCAGGAAATTGCCGATGCCGCGCATCTGAGCATCTCCGAATGCACCCGGAACTTTAAAAAGACAGTCCGCATGACGCCTTATGAGTACCTCATTAAATATCGGATCAAAAAAAGCAGCGAATTGTTAATATCGACGGACGATACTGTAACCGAGATAGCCTGCAAAGTGGGTTTCAATCATGTGAATCACTTCATTCAGTCCTTTAAAAAAGATCAAGGTAAAACACCTAAAGGTTTTCGGAAATTCAGAAGCGGCATGGAGAAGGAATGTACGTAGGGGCAGGAAATAAAAGATCATCTATATGGTTCTCATTCAACCAATACTTTTGTAACCGCAGCGCCCTTTAGCTAAACGAAAAAGCAGCCGTAATTTAGAAGGCTGCTGTGTTGCAGCAAGCACCGAATTTGGCTATCCAAATTCGCTTGATAGGAGGCATCCTGGTTTGCCAAAGGATCGTAAAACCAATCTTGTAGCGACCTCGGCAATGTGAAATCCAATCAGCGGGATTCATGTTCCTATTCCCATTTCCACACATGTGGAGTGCTGTGTGTCGCTCGTAAAGAAGTAGAGCCGCATTTACTTGTTTTATAATAAATAGAGAAGATTTCAAGCCATTTCAAGCTTGGAATCTTCTTTTATTTACCTAACTCCCACTGACTGCGAGCTTTACTCACCGGTCGCATACCTTACAGCGGCCTCTTCTGCGGTAATAATAGCAAACGGCCGCGCCCCCAAGAGCAATCCCCCAAACCGGAAACAGTAAGAGCGGCGTTATGGCCCCCCAGTCCAGTAGAGCATCACTAACCTTGAAATCGCGAACGACTTGCATTCCCGTAACCGTAATCAATACAGCAACAAGACCTGCAGGGAGAATCGCCATAGCAGGAGGGACGCGTTTCCCTGCTGCGAATGGAAACCACTTAGGAAAGACTTCCCCCCATGCGCTAATCAGTCCATGAGTGAGAATGGCTCCGATTATCGATACGAAGGCGAGTCCCGCTCCAGCCATTATGGCGCCTGTCTCCTTCAGACTTTGAAATTGCTCCCCCGATATGCCAAGTGGTATGCCCAACAACCATGCCAAGCGGGTAATATCGTAGAAGAGGGGCGCAATGATCGCAACTAAAGTGAACCATTTTCCCCATCGTTCCGCCTGGATCATTGACTCCTGCCTGTTACCGCCAACTGCAATTCCGCAATGGAAGCAGGCATTTCTGAATTGGCGTTGCAGCGATAATGCTGCCGCTCCCCAGAACAATCCGCCTGTCAAGCAAATCCACTGATTGATAACGGGCCATGTGATCGTATCAAGATATTGGCTCCATATTCCTCCATCGAAGATAGCACCGATTAAGGTCACTGGAACGTACGCCACCCCGATCAGCAGCCTGGCATCCGGGATGGTGAGACAAAGAATAACCGCCATGCCCCATGAAAATCCAATGATGATCCTGCGTACGTTTCTGCTTGAAATTTTGCTATACAATGTGAGTGCTACGATACCTAGTACGCTGAGAACCGCAATGACCGCTCCTGTTAGTTCAGAAGAAGCATGGCGATAAAAGGAACCGGCTGCATCTGGATCAATATCCAAACCAAATGGATATCCTTCGCCGCCAAACGACCAATACATCCCTAGCCCGCCATAAATGAATGTCCATATGATAGCCGCATGCCAGCCCCATTGTGTTTTTATGGCGCTAATCAAATTTTTATCCGTTCCTCTACTCAATCTTCCGCTTGTAGCACCCATCTCTATTCCATCTCCTTATCTGCATTTCCCTTAGTATAAGAAACGCAAATAAACAGGAGGTAAACACGAGATCAACTTCACCCTAACTTTTAAATCGTTACATGCAGCTTCATAACTATGGACGTACCTTCGTCCGGTCTGCTGCTCACTATCAATTCCCCTCCATGAGCATGGACGATCTGTTTGGCGATGGAAAGTCCTAATCCCTCCCGTCCGGAGGAAGTTGTCGCCGCATCCCCATGAACGCCGCTTTGGCTAAAGCCCACGCCGTTATCCTCAATTTTTATTTCTGCTATGTTGCCGGGTACGACAGACGTGAATATTGCAATTTCGGTTCCATCGGGATTGTGGATAACCGCGTTAACGAGCAAATTACGGATTGCCCGTGTCAGCAATTTCGGATCGCAGTCAGCGATGATTCGTCGCTGATCGGAATCCATCTTGAACGAATGGCCATTCGCCCATGGTGCGCTGCTCAAGTCGGCCACAGCTCTACGCACAAGTTCGACTAGATCAGTTTGATCTTTTTTTAATGGAAGCTGCCCTTGAATGTTCTCATTAAGATCATGCACCAGTTCCTGCAAATGGATTGCCTTCTGCTGAATGATGGACAGAAACTCCCGCCGTTCCGCTTCGCTCCAACCGTACTCTTGATTCATCAAAATGGTGGAATAGCCGGTTATGTAGGTTAAAGGTGTTTTCAGATCATGGGATATTCCGCGAATCCATTCCTCTTTCAGCCGTTCGGATGCTCGAAGCTCTTCTTCATTCTTTTGAAGTGTGGCGGCAAGCATCTGTAAATGCTCGAATAATTCACGATAGACCGAATACGGCCTTTTCAACGTTCCGCCTTTACGTGGTTGAATCTCCTCCCACCGCAGGGGAGCATCGTATTTGCCATTCGCCAGACTTTTTATCCAAACAATAATGAAATAGATCGGCCTGCCCAAGTACCAACCCGCTACGAGCAAGGTCAGAAAAAAAAGGATTACGCATAAAACTTGAACAAAGATTGCATACCGATTCAGGCTATTCTCGTCGGAGCCGGCTTCCGGCCAAATAAAATAAATGGTCGCGATCACAATGGATTGAACCACAACAAACAGCAGGAAAAAAGCCGCCAGCAGCTGTAGTGCAACACGAAGCATAAATTTCATGATCTTAAACTCCGTGCGGGAGGGACGAACTTGTACCCGATCCCTCGTAAAGTGACAATAACTTTAGGCATGGATGGGTCAGCCTCCAGCTTCTTTCTCAGTCTGGAAATGTGGATCACAACGGTCTTCTCATCCCCTTCGACCATCGTCCCCCATACCTGCTCATATAATTGCTGAACGGTAAATACACGATTCGGGTGCTTGCAAAAGTAGAGCAGCAGTTCAAACTCTTTAGCCGGACAGGGCACTTCCTCATCGTTTACGATAAGTTGACCCGTATTTCGATTAACCGTTAGTTTATCAAACTTGTATATTTCTTCATTGTTCATCGATTCTAATGCATAACGGGAGCTTCTTCTTAAATGGGCATGAATCCGAGCAACCACTTCCATCGGATTGAACGGCTTCGTTACGTAGTCATCTCCTCCCAAATACAAACCTTGCAATTTATCTAAATCACTGGTTCGGGCGGTGAGGAACATAATCGGAACGTTAACGGTTTTACGTATTTCCGTACATAAAGTGAATCCATCCATATCCGGAAGCATCACATCCAGTACGATCATATCGAAGTGCGCCGTTCGAACCGCTGCTAGTGCTTCGGCAGCCGAGGATGCTTTCGTTATACGGGTATAACCCTCCCTTCGCAGAAGATGATCCAACATCACTACAATGCCGTCCTCATCATCGACCAGTAATATCGATTCATTCCTCAAGATCTTGCCTCCCATAATTCGGTTTGTACTTACGAGTATGATTCATATTTTACTATATGAATAGAGTGGAGAAGATTATGGCACACTCCTATCTACTGACTATGATTAAAAAGTCAGGCAATACGATATAACTTTGGGCGCTTTTTCTATTCCGACTTTGGTAAAAGTTTATCGTACATTCAACATCGACAAGGTTATGTTTGTGGAATACACTTGAAGCATGGAAACATGCTTGTGGGCAACAACAGCATTAAAGAAACGAGACTGATAAGCATTATTTGAATAATAGGGAACGTTCCAGCGGAAAACAAGGAGGTATCAAACATGAATGTTGAAGTGGTGATGCAGGAGCTCGAGGCTCTCGGCAAGGAACGACTCAAGAAGATGTACATGTCCAACGGCGCACATGAACCGCTTTTCGGCGTGGCGACGGGCGAGATGAAGCCCATCTTCAAGAAAACGAAAATCAATCATGCTTTGGCCGAGCAGCTTTATGCGACAGGAAACTACGACGCCATGTACTTTGCCGGCATCATCGCAGACCCCAATGCGATGACGGAAGCGGATTACGACCGTTGGATGGACGCGGCTTATTTTTATATGCTTTCGGATTATGTGGTTGCCGTAACGTTGGCGGAAGCCGATATCGCACAAGAGGTTGCCGATAAATGGATCGCGAGCGGCGAAGAGTTGAGGATGTCGGCCGGCTGGAGCTGCTACTGCTGGTTATTGGGGAGTCGTCCGGACGGTGAATTTGCCAAAGACAAGATGGCCGGTATGCTTAATCTGGCGGCACGTACGATTCACGACGCTCCCGAACGGGCGAAATACGCGATGAACAATTTTATGTACACGGTGGCCGTATCGTATTTGCCGCTCCATGATCAGGCGGTTGAGACCGCTAGGGCGGTTGGCCCGGTAGAAGTCAAGCGGGATAAGACCAAGAGCAAGACCATACACGCTTTCGAAAATATTCAAAAGGCAGTAGCTAAAGGGCAAATCGGTTTCAAACGCAAACATGTCAGGTGTTAAACCCGGAGTAAAGAAGCCGCAAGGATATGCAAAGGGAGACTGCATACCTGTTCCTATTTGAAGGGAGAAACGAACATGACGAAGAGAAGTGAAGTCGGCAGTCAAATGGAGTTGTCGCTGGAAGAACTTATCAAAATATGGAAAGCCCGTTTCGAGAAGAACATGAACCGCCATGAAGGTCTCGAATGGGCGGACGTACAAGCAAAGCTCGAAGCGAATCCCGAAAAACTATGGTCGCTCCATGAAATGGAAAGAACGGGCGGCGAGCCGGATGTTGTGGGTCATGACGCTAAGACGGGCGAATACCTTTTTTACGATTGTTCGGCGGAAAGTCCTAAAGGCCGCAGAAGCGTTTGTTACGACCGCGAGGCGCTGGAATCAAGGAAAGAACATAAGCCGGAAAATAGCGCCGTTGAGATGGCGGCTGCCATGGGCATCGAGCTTCTAACGGAAGAACAATACCGGGAGCTGCAGAAGCTTGGGACTTTCGATACGAAAACGTCGAGCTGGGTAGTAACGCCTGCCAGAATTAGAAAACTCGGCGGAGCCCTCTTTTGCGATCGCCGCTACGACACTGTTTTTGTGTACCACAATGGAGCAGACTCCTACTATGCTGCAAGAGGGTTCCGCGGCTCGCTAAGGGTCTGACGGCGTTTGCTCGCCCATCGATGCCGGAGTAATTTGGATTTTCACAGCAATAACTCCATCGCTGCGCGTTCTTTATCCGCAATCTCGAGCAAAAGCTTCGACGCTTGCTGGAGCTCCTGGTGGTTGCCCGTTCTTCCCGCACGGTCGATCGAAGCGGAGACGCCGACCCACATTGGAGCGATTTGCGCAAACAAACGGCAGGCTTGCTCGATTTTCGGGTCTTCCGTCAGATCGACGCATTCTTTGAGGAAATCCCGGTACAAATTCCGAAACAAAGCGCCGCCGGTTCCCGCACGCTCCATCAGCAATGCGGTCAGGCATAAATCATGTTCGACATTGTTGCTGCGGGAAGGCCATTTCAGGATTTCGCCGCTCATTTTGACAATGCCTTTATTTCCGATATTGCGAATGGGCGGGTTCAAATAGTCATGCGCATTCTTGGTCAAGGATGTACGTATAGCGGGAACGAGCGGCGGCAAGGCGTCGATCGGCTCGAGCGTGAACGAACGATTCCGGGAACTCATGGGCCCCTTGGCGTTTCGGGCCGCGGCCAAGCTTGTTAAACTCGTTTTCAGCAGTCCGCCCTGTTGTCCGGTGTCCGCCATGTAGGCGTTCGCGTCGTCCAAGCCGTACAGCACCGCATAATGACCGGCAAAGTGCACTTTGTTCGTGAAATAGTCCAAATAATAGGAATCCAGTTTCAGCCCGACCGGAATTCCGCGGTCGATGCAGCTCCGTACGTTTCGCCATGCCTTGTCGACGGACGACGTTTCTTGAACGTTGACGTTCAAACCCAGCCGTTCGGCGAGGTTGGCCGTCAATTCATCCGGCTTCACCCTTCCTCCGATGAACGGAAAGTCCATTCCTTTCGAATCCCAGTAAATGAATCCGAGCCCTTGCCCGAGTCCGAACAGCATCGGTTCCGACAACCGGACTCCCGCAAATTGCAGCAAATTGCCCATGGCGGTCGTTTCGCAATGTTCGCCTTGGTAAGGAACGAAACCTTCAATGATTTTGGCCATATTCCCCTGTCTCCTCCAACAATTCGGTAATCAGACCGGCAACGAACGCTCTTTCGCTCTCGATGAGGCTGATCGGATGCAGGAACAGCGCCCTTACGTTCAGCGGCAGTCGAACGCCGCCCTGCGATTCGTACTTTTGCCTGATTTGGATCGAAGCCTTCTGAAGAAAATCCAACCGTTTCCGCAAAGCTTCCACGGCCTCGTCCTTTCCGACAAAAGGCAAAGCGGCCAGGCCGAGATCGAAGCGGCTGTCGCGCTCCCGCGCCGACGACAGGCTGTCCAGAATTTCGTTTCTCAGCGCGGCCCTACCGGCTTCGGTGAGGGCGAACCGGTACGGCATAGGTCCCTTGCCGGATTTTCCGTCGGATTCCTCGGAGGCGATCCATCCTTTATCGTTAAGTTTCTTCAGTCCCAAGTAGATCGAAGTCGTGCCGATATTCGCCCATTCCCGATAACCGCGCCGATCGACCAGCTTCTTGATATCGTACCCGGATGCTTGACGGCATTCCGCGATCATTTGCAGCAGCATAAATTCGACATTCGACAGTGGGGGCATGGAGGAACCTCGCATTCCTTAATAGTTCACATATGAAATATAACACTAGTGGAATATAAGTTCAAGAACCAGTATGGACATATGATCGGCCGGACCCGATTGGCTGAGCTTGTATTTGCGGTAGTTCGGGATAAGGATGTCCAAATTTTTATATCAAAATAACATATACAAAAATTATAATATTTTGATATAATAAAACCGATCAAACGAACAAGGAGGAAAATAGTTATGTTCAAGAGCGGCAATGTGACGGTAATGGTAGCGGATTTAAAAAAGGCGGCGCAATTTTACGTCGAAACTCTCGGATTAAAGCTGCAGCACGAAACGGAAGGGCATTTTGCGCAGATCGAAGCGCCGGGACTGACGATCGGACTTCTGCATGTCGCCGGAGAACAAGGTTCTCAACCGGGAAAATCGGGCAGCATGTCTATTGGGTTTGAGGTAGAGGAGCTAGAGTCGGCCATCGAGACCCTGAAATCGCGCGGCGTCGAATTCCATGACGCTGTCGAAGGCGAAGCGGCCCAAGTCGTACACTTCAGCGATCCTGACGGCCATACCCTTTACTTGGTTTGCAGCCGTTAAGCCCGTGGGAGAAAAAGAGACGGGGCAAGGAGGCGTCTTCCGCCCGGCCCCGAAAACGAACGCCGGCATGGCCGCCGCCGGACTGCCGGCGGCGATGGCAGCCCGGAAAAGCCGCGACGACCGCGGCTTTTCTATTTTCAGGCGACCGTATGCTATACTGTTGTGTAGCAGGTATTTGTAAGGGAGGCCTTTCGCTTGAACGAATTGTTCATACTCGGCGAATTGATGAACAATCCGATGCACGGCTATTTGCTGCATCAGATTTTGAACGGAATCGTTGGGCCTACGCGAAAAGTGAGCTGGGGGGCGCTTTATCCGCTTATCCACGGCATGGTTGCGGACGGGCTGATCGTGCAGGTCCCCGACGAACAACCGGAGGGCGCCAGGCAGGGAAGAGGAAAGAAGATCAAGACGTATAAACTCACGGATGAAGGCAGAATGCGTTTTTTTCGGCTGATGGAAGAACCGATTCCATACTCGCCGGATTACGAGCTGCATTTTTATACGAAGCTGAAAAATTTCGATCTAATCAGTAAGGAATTGCAGTTTTTAATTTTGCATCAATACAAGGATTATTTGCGGTATGAAATCCGCCACGAGGAAGAACGGTTGGAGTATGCGAGCAAGGATGAGCGGATTCCCGACGGGGAGCAGCGGTATATTTTGATCTTTTTCCGGCATCGGCTGGATAAGCTGCGATTTGACGAGGAGTGGATTTTACAATTAATCGAAAGCCATCGGGCGAATGGAACGGGGCTTGAGCGGGAGTGAAACCTGGAAGGTCATAGATCATACACCCATGAAAGGTGCTGAACGAATCGGCATCTTTTTTTGCTTTTGCAGAGAACCCTCCTTTCTGAAAAGCCGCTATGAAACGGAAACGCCGCTTCCCAAAAATATGCGGTATAATAAGCCCGAGGAAGAAAATCCTAGAGGGGAAGGCCATCCATGGACCGAAACAACGTCAAACCCGAACAAGGAGATCCGATGATCGAACAAAAAACAGCCGTACATGCCGGGTGGAATTTCGACAACAGTTACGCCCGTCTGCCGGAGTTATTTTTTTCCAAGCAGCTGCCGACACCCGTGAGCTCGCCGAAACTGGTCGTGCTGAATCAGCCGCTCGCGGCTTCGCTCGGATTGGACGTTCAAGCGCTGCAAACGGAAGAGGGCGCCGATCTGTTTGCCGGCAACCGGATGCCCGAACGGGCCAAGCCGATTGCACAAGCTTATGCCGGGCATCAATTCGGGCATTTTACGATGCTCGGCGACGGCCGGGCTATCCTTCTCGGCGAACAGATGACCCCCCAGGGCGAGCGGTTCGATATTCAGCTCAAAGGTCCGGGCAAAACGCCGTATTCCCGCCGGGGCGACGGTCGGGCGGCTCTCGGGCCGATGCTGCGCGAATACATCGTTAGCGAAGCGATGCATGCGCTCGGAATCCCCACGACCCGCAGCTTGGCCGTGACGACGACCGGGGAAGCCGTCGTCCGCGAAACCGAGCTGACCGGCGCCGTTTTGACCCGGGTCGCTTCCAGTCATTTGCGCGTCGGGACGTTTCAATTTGCCGCGACATGGGGAACGACCGACGATTTGCGGAAACTGGCGGATTATACGCTGCGAAGACATTTTCCCGAGGTTACGCTTGACGGGGATCGCCATCTAAGGCTCCTCCAAGAAACGATCAAGCGTCAGGCCGATCTGATCGCCCGGTGGCAGCTTGTCGGCTTTATTCACGGCGTGATGAATACCGACAATATGGCAATTAGCGGTGAAACGATCGATTACGGTCCTTGCGCCTTCATGGATACGTACGACCCGGCGACGGTATTCAGCTCCATCGATGCCCAGGGCCGCTATGCGTACGGCAACCAGCCGTATATCGCGGCTTGGAATCTCGCGAGGTTCGCCGAAGCTTTGTTGCCGCTGCTGCACGACGACGAGGAGCAGGCCGTCAAGCTGGCCGAGGACGAGATCGCGGCTTTTACAGGTCAGTATCAAGGGCATTGGCTCACGGGAATGCGGGCGAAGCTGGGCATTTTGGGCGAAGAGCCGGAGGACGAATCGCTTATAACCGACCTGCTCGACATGATGAAAAACCATCGGGCGGATTATACGAACACGTTCCGCGCCTTGACGTTCGACAAGCCGGAGGAGACGGCTATGTCCGGCTCGCCGGAGTTCGCCCGGTGGTGTGAGAGATGGCGGGCGAGACAGGGCAGACAGCAGCCATCGCAAGCTTCCTCGCACGGTTTGATGCGCAGCAGCAATCCGGCGGTCATTCCGCGCAATCACCGGGTCGAGGAGGCACTGGAAGCGGCGGTGGAGCGAGGCGACTACAGCGTGATGGAGAAGCTGCTCGGCGTTTTGTCGTCCCCGTTCGCGCATACTCCGGAGCAGGAGGCATATGCGGCGCCTCCCGAGCCTTCCGCTTGTCCGTACCGAACGTTTTGCGGCACGTGAACCGAATGAGGGCCGCCGTCGCAAGGACATCGCGAAAGAGGGGACTGCCCCTCTTTTTTTCCTTCCCGTGCCGCTGCCGACTTAAGACATAGGCCGATCCGTGATAAGATGGAAAGAGACGGTCGAGAAAAGCCGCAGCGGGCCGGGAAGGAGCGATCTTATATGGTTTTTGATCTGAACGAAGCGGTCGAGGTTTTGGAGCGTACGCCGCGAACGTTGGAATCGTTTTTGTCCGGGTTATCCGGCGGTTGGCTGACCTGCAACGAAGGCGAAGGGACGTGGAATGCGATCGAAGTGATCGAGCATTTGATCGAAGCGGAGAAAACGAACTGGATCCCGAGGCTGGACCGGATACTCCGGGAAGGCGAAAGCAAGCCGTTTCCGCCATTCGACCGTTACGCGCACTTGCGCGAGAAGCGCGAAACGCCGATCGAACAAAAGCTGCTCGAGTTCCAAACGATTCGCGCCGAAAATATATCCAAGCTCCAGGCTATGGTCGAGTCCGAATCGCAGTTGGAATGGACGGGCTATCATCCCGCATTCGGCGTCGTGAAAGCAAGGGAGCTGATTTCCACGTGGGTCGCTCACGATCTGACGCACATCGCGCAAATCGTCCGGGTCATGGCCGAGCGGTACAGAGCGGATGTCGGGCCATGGAGCGAATATTTAGGTATATTAAAAAAATAACGACGACTCAAGGGAAACGTCTGAGAAAATAAGAGGAGCGCTGGCGGGAAGAGATGGCGGTATGCTGCGCGCAAGCAAGATACCTCTTGTACCATGTAGGAAGGGTGAACGGTAAGTGGTCAAGAAAGCAGATGATCAAGCCTCCTAAAATAAGCAATCAAAAATTTTAGGAGGCTTGTCCAAATGAATGCAAAGACAAAACAAAATGAAGCTGTACAAAACCGGGTGTCCACCAAATTATTAATGATGGTCCTTGTCTTGTCATCCTTATTGGCTGCCATCACGGTGGATATGGTGAACCCCGTTCTTGGTCTCATCAGTGAATCCCTGCAAGCTTCGAAGGCTCAAGTAAGTTGGATAGTGACTGGAATTACACTTCTGCTTGCCATTGGTATTCCTCTATACGGCCGGATGTCCGATTTTATTGAACTCAGGAAACTGTACATTCTTGCCACTTCCGTATTGAGCATTGGAAGTTTGATCTGCATTCTTGCTCCCAGCCTGCCGGTATTGGTATTCGGCCGGATGGTTCAAGGGGCTGGAATGTCTGCCATACCGGTCTTATCTGTTGTGGCGGTTTCGAAGGTTTTTGCGGAAGGGAAACGTGGCGCCGCATTAGGAGTTGTTGCGGGGTGTATCGGTATAGGAACTGCCTTTGGACCGATCTTCGGAGGCGTTGTCGGTCAAACTTGGGGATGGCCGGCTTTATTCTGGGTAACCTTGATCCTGTCGCTCCTCATCGTAGTCGGGTCTATCTTTGCTCTGCCTGCTCTGCCGGGAATGAAACCGGGGATAGCAGGTGGAACCGAGCGAGGATTTGATATGGCGGGCGGTGCTCTACTAGGTCTTACCGTGGGACTATTCCTTTTGGGGGTAACGCAAGGGGAAAGCAACGGCTTTACCTCATTTACTGCCGTAGGAAGTCTTTTGGGTTCTCTTGTTTCCATGATCGGATTCATTTGGCGTATTGGCGCGGCAAGCAATCCGTTCGTACCGCCGATCCTGTTCAAAAACAAATGCTATGTGAACGCTGTGGCTGTAGCATTTTTGTCGGCGTTCGTCTATTTTGCGGTCCTTGTATACGTACCGTTGCTTAATCTGGAAATTAACGAACTCACCCCCGGCGAAGCGGGTTTAACGCTTTTACCAGGAGGTGCGGCTGTTGCACTCCTTTCGCCATGGGTTGGCCGAATATCCGATCGTGTTGGGACCAAATCGCTTATTGTTGCTGGGCTCATCGTAATGGGAATTTCCACTTTTTTCTTGTCGGCATTTGCCCCGGGGGCATCCCCCCTTCTGAGTTCCGTGGGAGTCATGGGGGCGGGAATAGCTTTTGCTTTTGTTAATTCGCCCGCCACTAATTCTGCTATAGCCGTTCTTCAGAAGGATATGGTTGGAGCAGGTATGGGATTTTTCCAGGGTGCATTGTATCTTGGGGCAGGAACGGGAGCCAGCCTCATTGGAGCATTTCTGCATGCACGAAGAGATGCTGAGTTTCCGTTAAACCCCATCTATAGGTTAGATGCCATAAGCTATTCCGATTCATTTCTGATGGTTACCATTGCAGTGATCTTCGCACTAATCGCAAGTATCGGATTAAAGAATGATAGACAGGGTAGCAGGTTGGCCAAACCTTCCAAATGACTAATGGACCCGCCAACTTACGGTTTGTTGCATGCCCACCGGCCTCGTAGTATCTCAACTTGCCGACAATACGTATACTGGCGGACGTTCGCGGCTCGACGCGTTCCGAAAAGCGAAGCTTTCATGCCCGAGCGTCCAGTGCCCTCGCCAAGCCCGTCATCTGCTATAATAGTTCCAGACGATAGGAGGCGGGCCGGACATGAAAATCAAAGTGCTGATCGCGGACGACAATTCGTTTATCCGGGAAGGGATGAAAATCATCTTGACCAGCTTCGAGGAGTTCGACGTGGTCGGAACGGCCGAAGACGGTGCGGAAGCGGTCGCGTTTTGCCGGCAAAACGAGGTGGACGTCGCGCTGCTGGACGTGCGCATGCCGAATATGAACGGCGTCGAGGCGACCCGTTTGCTGACGGAGCAAACGAACGTCAAGCCGCTCATCTTGACGACGTTCGACGACGACGAATTCATTCTCGAAGCGGTCAAGGCGGGGGCGCGCGGCTATTTGCTGAAAAACAACGACCCCGAGCGGATTCGCGACGCGATCAAGAGCGTCTGCAACGACCATCGCGTCCTGCAGGACGTCGTCCTCGATAAAATCAACAACCTGCTCGCAGGCCAAAACGCCGCGACACCCCCGGCGGCGCCTTCGGCGGAAGCCGCCCGCGCATCGGCTCCCCCCGCCGCCCGAAGCGCCGGCAAAATCGACCGGAGCCTGTTCACGGAACGCGAGCTCGACATTATGGAGCATATCGCCAAAGGGCTGTCCAACAAAGAAATCGCCAAAACGCTGTTCATCTCCGAAGGAACGGTCGCCAACTACATCACGTCCGTATTAAACAAGACGGGGCTCGAGCATCGGACGCAAATCGCGATTTACGTGCTGACGGGCGAAGCGAGAATGCCGGACGCATGAGAGAGAACGGTCATTCCCCGATCCGCGCGCATATGGAATTTTGGACGATCGGCAATAAAGCGGCGGTGCTCGGGTACGTCGTGGCGGCCGCGTTTCTGGCCGATTCCGCCGCCGCGGTCGGCCCTTGGCACATGCTGGCGTACTTGCTGTATGCGGCCGTCAACGTGACGATTCCGATATTCAAAAAGGCGAACCCGAAACGGCTGTTCGCCGCGCTGTCGGCCGCGCTCGTCCTGCTGGCCGCGTTCCGCCTGGAGCCGCTGCTGCTATTGCTGCTTCCCGCCAACGTGTACGAGCTCGTCTCGTCGTACACGCCGCGAAGGCCGGTCGCGCTTCTTCTCATGCTGGCGCCGGCCGGTTTCGTTTCCGTCGGCTTGATTCCGCCGTATTTGCTGTGCGGCCTGCTCGGCTATTTGCTGCAGGCGTGCGGCGCCGCGTTTAGCGACAAGCTCGCGAGACTGGAGGACGAGCGGGAACGGATGCGGGAAGATTTGCAGCGGCTGGCCCGGTCTTTAAGCGAAAACAACGAATACATTCGCCAATCCGAGTATACGATCAAGCTGGAGGAGCGGGGCCGGCTGTCCCAGCGCATTCACGACGAGGTCGGACACGCGATGGCGGGCGCGCTCATCCAGATGGAAGCGTCGCGGCGGCTGCTGCAGACCGACCGGGACAAGGCGTCCGAGCTGCTCGGCAATGCGATCGCCATTTCCAAGGAAGGGCTGGAGCGAATCCGGCTGACGCTGAAAGACGTGAAGCCGCGGCCGGAGGAGCTCGGCGTGAACCGGCTCCGCTTGTTCGTGGACGAGCTGTCGGCCAAGGAGACGGTCACCGCGACGCTGTCGTGCGACGGGGACATCGACGTCATTACGCCGATCCAGTGGAGCATCATCCAGCGAAACGCGACCGAAGCGGTCACGAACGCGCTCAAATACGCGAAAGCGTCCGCCATCCACATCGAAGTCCGGGTGCTGAACAAATTCATTAAGGCGGTCGTTTCGGACAACGGCGTCGGAGCGGAGAAAGTCGTGAAAGGGCTCGGCATCGTCGGCATGGAGGAGCGGGCCGCCGCCGCGGGCGGGACGGTCATCGTCGACGGGACGAACGGGTTCAGCGTGACGACGCTGCTGCCGTACGAGAGCCGGTGAAGTTGTTCATATCCGAATAAAGTGAAATTTCTCATAGATCGAGGATGAACTTATGCACTGACATAAGGGCATCCTCTTTTATTACAATAGGGGCATAACGAACGAGGAGTGATTCGGGTGAGCAACGTACTGGAAATTCGCGGCTTGACGAAAACATTCGGCGATTTCGTCGCCGTCGACAATATGTCTCTGAACGTGCGCGAGGGGGAACTATTCGGCTTTCTCGGCGCGAACGGAGCGGGCAAAAGCACGACGATCAATATGATCGCGTCGCTGCTCCGCCCGACGAAGGGCGAAATCGCGCTGCTCGGCAAAAGCATCGCGAAGCACGGCAAATTCGCCAAAATGAACACCGGCATCGTGCCGCAGGATTTGGCCATTTACGAAGACATGACCGCCTACGAGAACGTGAGCTTTTTCGCCGGGTTGTACGGCCTGCGGGGGGCGCTGCTGAAGGAACGGACCGAGGAAGCGCTCGAATTCGTCGGTCTCGGCGACAAGCATAAAAGCTTTCCGAAACATTTCTCGGGCGGCATGAAGCGCCGGCTCAACATCGCCTGCGCGATCGCGCACCGGCCGAAGCTGATCATTATGGACGAACCGACGGTCGGAATCGACCCGCATTCGCGGAACTACATTTTGAACTCGGTCCGCAAGCTGAACGAGATGGGCTGCACGATTATTTATACGAGCCATTACATGGAGGAAGTCGAAGAAATTTGCACCCGCATCGCCATTGTCGACCACGGCAAAATTATCGCGGAAGGCACGAAGGAGCAGCTGAAGTCGATCATCACCGACTCGAAGGAAATATGGATCGGCGTCAAAACGGGCGAGTCGGTGCAGGTCGAGCCGATCAAGGCGATCCAGGGCGTCGACTCGGTCCGCCTGGAGGAGCATACGCTGAAAATCGTGTCGAAGGCCGAGGTCAACAATTTGAACCGGATTATCCAGCAGCTGATCAAGGATCAAGCGGAGATCCGCTCGGTCGAGGAGCAGGCGCCGAATTTGGAAACGGTGTTCCTTACCTTGACCGGCCGGAACTTGCGGGACTGAGGGGGCGAAGGCGATGAACATCTGGCATATTGCGGTCAAAGAAGTCCGCTCCCACCTCCGCGACAGAAGGACGTTTCTGTTCATGCTCGCGCTGCCGATCGTGCTGATGCTCATTCTCGGCTCGGCGCTGTCGAACGCGTTCGAGTCCCGCGCGACGATCGGCGATTTGCGGCTGCTCGTGAAGAGCGAATGGTCGAATCCCCAGCTGTCGGCGGCGTGGAACGGCTTTGCGGAGGCGATCGGCAAGGAAGGCGTGAAGATCGGCAAGGCGGAGGCGGGCGCCGACGGCCGGGAGGAAGTCCGCTCGGGTCGATATACCGCCTATGCGGAAGTCGGCGATGCCGGCATCCGCTTTTACGGCAGCAGCAAACATGCGATCGAGAGCGGCATCGTGCAGGGCATGCTGACGGCGTTCGCCGACCGCTACTCGCTCGCGGCCGCCGCCTTCGGGATCGATCCCGCGTCGGCGCAGGCGATCGTGCGCAGCGCCGGGCAAGGCGGCGATTTCGTCAAGGAAACGGCGCTGAATCCGGGCAAACAACCCGGCTCCATCGATTATTACGCCATCGCGATGACGACGATGATCGCGCTCTACTCCGTCATGTCGGCCAGCTCGCTGTTCCGCAGCGAACGGACCCGCAATACCGCGATCCGCCTGATGGCGGCTCCCGTCCGCAAAGGGGACATCTTCATCGGCAAAATCGTCGGCTGCACGTTCATCAACCTGCTCTGCGTCGTGGCCGTCGTCCTGTTCAGCAAATTCGCGTTCGGCGCCGATTGGGGCGATCATTACGGCCCGGTGTTTCTCGTCCTGCTCACCGAAGTGGTGCTCGCCGTCAGCCTCGGGCTCGGCGTAAGCTTCCTCGTCAAGGGCGACGGCGCCGGAGCGATCATGACGATTTTCACCCAGATCGCCTCCTTTATCGGCGGGGCGTATTTTCCGATCGGCGACACGGAAGGATTTATGACCGTGCTGACCCAATTGTCGCCGCTGCGCTGGGCGAATACGGCTTTGACGCAAATCATCTACAACGACAATTTGGCGGCCGTTTGGCCGGCGGTCCTGCTCAATATCGGCGTCGCCGCGGTTTTTCTGACCGTCGCCGTCATCTCCATACGCAAACGGGAGGCGTTCTAATATGAAAGAAATGATATGGCTGATCCGCAAAACGATCGCAGGCACGTTCCGCAGCAAAAGAAGCTGGTTCGTTTATATCGGCCTGCCGATCGTCGGCGTTCTCGTCTCCTTGTTCGTGAGCGGCGACGGCAGCGGTTCGCTCCGCGTCGGCATTTTGAACAACGACGGCGGTCAGGCGATCACGCAGGATGCGATCCGGTTTCTTGAAGGGCTCGGTCAAGTCAAAACGACGGCCGTCCCGGACGAACGAGCGATGAACGACGCGATCGCCGCGGGCAAGCTGGACAGCGGCATCGTCTTCGGCCCAGGGTTCGCGGCAAGCGTGCGGCAAGGCGCGCCGGAGCAGCTGACCGTCGTCTCCGTCAAAGGCGCGCAGGCGACCGCCTATGTCAAGGCGATGCTGAACAGCTATGTCGGCACCGTCGCCGCGATCGGCAAAAACGCGCAGGGCGACGACGCCCGGTTCGACTCCCTGTACGCCGCGTACGGCCGGCAAAGCTTCAAGGTAACGGCGGAGACGCTGCAGGATACGTCGAACACGACGGCGGTCACGTATCAAGCGATCGGGTTCCTGATCACGTTCATGATGTTTTCCGCGGTCAACATGTCGGAAATGATTTTGAAGGAGAAAGAAAACCGCACGTTCCTCCGTCTGCTGTCGTCGCCCGTATCGGCGAAAATGTACGTGCTCTCGAACGTCGCCGTCAATATCGTCATCATGCTCGTGCAAATCGTCGTGACGCTGGTCGTCATGAAGAACGTGTTCCGCATCGATTCGGGCATTTCGTACGGCCGGATGATTCCGGCGCTGCTGCTGTTCGCGCTGACGGCCATTGGCCTGTCGCTGATGATCGTCGCCTTCGCCAAAACGAGCAGAAGCGCGGGCGCCATGCAAACGCTGATCATTATACCGACGTGCCTGCTCGCCGGCTGCTTCTTCCCGATGGACATCATGCCGGAAACGGTGCGCCGCATTTCGAAATTCATGCCGCAGCATTGGCTGCTCGATATGATCAACAAGCTTCAGCAAGGGTTTTCGCTCGGCAGCCTGTACCTGAACATGGCCATCCTCGTCGCCTTCGCCGCCGTGTTCGCGCTGATCGCGACGTTCCGGTTCGGCCGCAACAACGATATTCGGCAATTCGTGTAAGGTTCCGAGGAAAAAATCGCCGGATCCGAAATCTTTTTCGCCGCTCGCTCGTTATACTGTCTGAAGACCGCAGGCGCGCGAAGGCGCGTCTGCAGCTGCATATGCGGGGAGGCATCGGCCGGTGCACATTCAAATCAGCCAATTGGCCAAATCATACGGGGCGTTTCGTGCGCTCGAGGACATATCGCTTACGATCCGGCAGGGCATGTACGGCTTGCTCGGCCCGAACGGCGCGGGGAAAACGACGCTCATGCGCATCTTGTCGACCGCGCTCCCGGCTACGGCGGGGACGGTCACGATCGGCGACTGCAGGCTCGGCCGGGACGACCCGGCGATTCGCGCGATGCTCGGCTATTTGCCGCAGGAGTTCGGCATATACAAACAGCTGACCGGTTACGAATATTTGGATTACGCGGCGACGATGAAAGGGATGACGCATTCGCGCAGACGGAAGGAAGCCGTCGAAACCGTGCTGGAGCTCGTGAACATGACCGACAAGGCGAAGGAGCGGACGGGCCGCTATTCCGGCGGCATGAAGCAGCGGATCGGGATCGCCGCGGCGCTGCTCGGATCGCCCAAGCTCGTCATCGTCGACGAGCCGACGGCCGGGCTCGACCCGGAGGAGCGGCTGCGTCTGCGGAGCCTGCTGAGCGGCTTGAGCGCCGACCGGATCGTCATCTTGTCCACGCACGTCGTCGCCGACATCGCCGACGCCTGCAGCGAGCTTGCCGTCCTGAAACGGGGCCGCCTCGCTTACGAAGGGTCCCGGGAGAGGCTGCTCGACCGGGTGCGGGGCCGGGTATGGACGGGCTGCGTGGCGGAGTCGCGGTTCGAGGCGCTCAAGCGGGAATTGAAGCTTATTTCCGCCCGGAAAGCGGCTTACGGACACGAAATTCGCGTATTGTCCGACGACGAGCCGTTCGAGGGGGCGATCCCCGCCCGCATCGGACTCGACGACGCCTATATCGATGCGCTGCAAGCGGAGGTGTCGGGCGGATGAACGCGTTTTGGACATACGTCAAGGTCGAATGGAAGCTGATGCGCCGAAGCGTATCGCCGCTTTTTTTGCTTGTCGCGGTGCTCGTCTCGGTGTTGATAGCGTCGATCGACAATTCCTACTCGGGCGATATCGGGCGATATGCGTCGGAGAGCGCGTACCGATTCATGTGGTGCACGATCGTATTGGCCCAGTTTTGGGCCGTTATGGCGGCCAGGCGGGACGCGGCGTCCAAAGCCGACCGGCTGCTGGAGGCGCTGCCTTACCGTTCGGGTCAGCTCCATGCGGCCAGAATGGCCGCCTTGATCGTTCCGTTCGGCGCGATTTCGCTTTTGCCGGCCGTCGGTTACTTCTGCGTCTCGCGAACGGCGGGAATGTCGTTATCCTCGACGGCGCCCGGCATCGCCATGCTCGCCTGCATGCCGATTCCGACGGCGTTGACGATCGTGATCGGCTA
Source organism: Paenibacillus sp. GYB003 (assembly GCF_036577625.1). Lineage (NCBI taxonomy): Bacteria > Bacillati > Bacillota > Bacilli > Caryophanales > Paenibacillaceae > Paenibacillus > Paenibacillus sp. GYB003. The sequence continues at coordinate 110,090 of NZ_JARBDC010000007.1, forward strand.
CCGGATCGGCAGCCGGACTCGCCGGCGTCTCGCATATTTATACAGCTTCGGCGTCGTTTTGCTGCTTCTGCTGTTCGCCAAAGCATTTTTTCAAGGGATGGTGCCGTTCTCGTGGATCCATCTGCTCGATTACGGACTTCTCGATTTCTCCGGCGCCGGGTATTTCTCGGAGCTTTGGGGATTGACGGGGGACGCGACCTATTGGATGCACCGTCTCGTTTACGCGGCGCTGATCGCCGCTTTGCTCGGCGCGTTCGCGTATCGCGAGCAGGTTCGGCGCAAAGAGCGGAGACGGAAGCGGGTCTATTATCCGCTTTTTGCCGCCGCGGCCGCGACGATGGCGATCGGCATCGCCGTCAACGACTCCGTCTGGCATGAGCGAGCCGCATCTTACGAGCGCGTCTCGTCCTCCGATCGGGGTCTCGTCAACCGAACGTCCGATCCGCGGTACGACGCGCTCAAGCCGCTCCGGTACGATTTGAAGCTCCGCATCCTGGAGGAGCATCGGATGGAGGTGAGCGGTACGCTGCGGCTGAGCCACGAGGGCCCGGATGCGTTGGCGCGATTCCCGCTTTCGCTGCGGCACCGGTTTCGGATCGACGAACTGACGGTAAACGGCTCGGCGGCATCCTTCGAATGGGAAACCGGACGCGACGTCGTCTGGGTCGTGCCGGCGCAGCCCGTACGGCCCGGAACGAACGCCGACGTCGCGATCGGTTATGCCGGCGCGGTCGACGATTGGTATTGGCGCGGTTCCGAAGGGGGCGAAGGATTGAACGATTTGCTCGGCGTCCGTTGGGAGCGGGGGGCGTTTATCGACGCCGACCGGCTGTTTCTGCCCGGCAGCTACGGATGGTATCCGTATCCGGGCATCGGCCGGCTGGCCGAACCGGAGCCCAGCCGCGTCACGGAGGAAGCGCAGGAAGCGGCCCGCGATCGTTTGCCGCTCCGGCAGCCCGCGGAATTCCGCGTGGAAACGGAGACGACCGGGCGCATGAATCTGTTTGCGAACGGGAAGCGAACGGAATTGCCGAGCGCGGACGGCAAACGGCGGACCGTCTTCGAGGCTTCGGGCGCGCGCGCATTCAGCCTGATCGGCGGGGACGTGAGCGAATGGACCGTATCGAACGGCCGGAAGGAGCTCTCCGTCCTGCTGTCGAATCAAGTCCCGCCGGCCAGGGCGAAGCGGCTTGCCGACAAATTGCTCGAGCATTATACCGCGATATCCGAAATGGCCGGGCTCATGAATCCGGAAGCTTACTATCCCGACTCCATCCGGCTCGTCCGGACCGATCATCCGGACGTTTCGCTAAGCGAGCTGCTCGATGTCCGGCTTTCGCGCGATTTGCCGATTCCGGTGCGGGGGGCGGAGCCGATCGATAAAAACGGTTACGTTAATTTGCCGCATTCGGTTCGTCCGTCCTCGATGATCCGCGACCAGCTGTCGCATTTCGATCAATTTTTGCTTGCGGAGACGGTTTTGCCGCTCGGCACCGCGTCCGATGCGCAGCTTCGATTATTTCGCTACATGAAGGACGCCGTCACGCAATCGATCGAACACGGCGGCGGCCCGCAGGACGGACCGCTGTTTCGTCCGGAAAGCTATAGGCTGAACGGCGAACCGCACCCGGTCTATATGGCGATGAACGGCGTGTACGAACGGGCGGGCAAACCGGATTTTCCGAAGGCGATCGTTGCGATGTACGATTTCGCGCGTCATTATAAAGGAGACGATTCCCGGACGGATGCGGATTTCGCCGCATATTTGAACGGGTCGGCCGGCGAACGGCCGTCGCGGTAACGGCCCGGCCGGGCGGAATACTTAACGGCGCGAAGGAAAGAAGGAGGGATGCCGGTGATTTCCGACGAGGAACTGCTGAAACAGATCGCGGACGGCAGCGGGGCCGGCATGGAGGCGCTCGTGTACCGGTATCATAAGCCGATTTACGACTATTTGCAGCGCATGCTGGGCGACGCCAGGCTCGCGGAGGATTTGTCCCAGGAATGCTTCGTCCGGCTGTTCCGGACCGCTCGCTCGGGACGGCTGCCGAGCCGGTTTCGCCCGTGGATCTACCGTATCGCGACCAATCTTTGCAAGGATGTTTGGAAATCGTCGGCATACCGCAAAGAAGCGCTGTGGGAAGCGGAGAAGCTGTCTCTCCGGGAGGACGGGGAAACCGTATCGTCCTTGCTGGAGCGGCAGTGGGAACGGGAAGCGGTCGTGCGCGCGCTCGGCGGCCTGGAGGAGGACGAGAGGGAAATCGTCGTCCTGCGGTTTTATCACGAGCTGAAGCTGGACGAAATCGCCGAAACGCTGGAACAGCCGCTCGGCTCGGTTAAAACGAAGCTGTACAAAACGTTTAAAAAGTTGGCCCATATGCTGGAGAAAGAGGAGGCGGATCCTTATGGAGCGGCGAAACGCCGGCGATGAACGGCTGGAGCGGCTGTGGAACGAGCTGAACGATCCGGAGCTGCGCGAGCGGGCGGATGCGGAATGCGCGGGCGGATTCGGCCGTGCGGCGTTCGAGGAAACGGCCCGCGCAATGGAACGATACCAGGTGGCCGGACCGACCGACGAACAGACGCAGGCGCTGCTGACCCGTTTGGCTCCGCTGCTGGTCGAACCGGAGCGGGTACGGTTCGCGGACCGGCTGCTTGTCGCCGAGTCGGGGCAAGGGTCGTTATGGCTGAAGCTGATCCGTTCCATTACGTCCCAAGTGCGGCTGTTTTCCAAGTCGTTCTGGATCGTGTCCGCCGTCATCATGATTGCCGGCGCGCTCATGATGCCGCTTGCCGGCGGCGAAGGGGTAAACAGCTTTTTTATCGTATCGTCGTTCGTATCGGGGGTCAGCGTCTTTTACGCGCTGCGATCGTACGGCACGCCCATGGCCAAGCTGGAATCGACGTTTCCGGTTTCGCCGGTCGAGGTGATGACGGGGCGGCTCGGCATCATCGTGTTCTACGACATTTTGCTTGCGCTTGCGGCCAGCATCGTTCTGTCGATCGGCGGACTGACCGGCCCGCTGTTTGCGTTCATCGTCAGCTGGCTCGTCCCGTTATGCTTGTGCACGCTGCTGGCGTTCGTCGCCGCCGTTCGCTTCGGTCCGTGGCTCGGCGGCGGACTGTCCACGGCCGTGTGGGTTTTTCAGCTGACGCTGCGGGATTCGCTCGGGCCGTTTTACTTGTTCGGCGGGCCCGGCTATCCGTTTTGGGGAACGAGCCGCCTCCTCGGGATTGCCTTGACGGTCGTCTTGTCGATACTCGCTTACCGCTTGGTGCGGCGCGGCAGAGGGGGGCGCGAGGCGATATGACCCGGTTCGAGCTGCATGGCGCGGCGTTCCGCCGCTCGCTTTCCGCTCCGTGGACGTTCGAGGGCGTCGAGCTTTCGCTGCCGCCCGGCGTTTACGGCTTGTTCGGTCCGAACGGCAGCGGCAAATCGACGCTGCTGGAGTGCATGGCCGGCATCCAATCGCTCGGCAAAGGGACGGCCCGGTTCGTGCTCGAGGGGCGGACGCTCGCGGACAAAAGGTTCCGGGAACGGCTCGGCTACGTCCCCCAGCAGTTCGCGTTCTACGAAGAGATGAACGCCGAACGTTTCTTGACGTACGCGGCCGGCATGAAGCTGATTCCCGCCCATCTCGTTCCGGACCGGGTAACGGAGATGCTGGAGCAGTTCAGTCTCGCCGACTATCGCAAGTTTCGCATCGGCGCGCTGTCGACCGGGCAGCGGAGAAGGCTGGCGATCGCGCAGGCGATGCTGAACGACCCGCATCTGCTTCTTCTGGACGAACCGCTGGAAGGGCTCGATCTGGAAGAGCGGACGAACGTGATGGAGCGGCTGCACGAGCTGGCGAGCTACAGCGTGATCGTGATCGCGAGCCATATTTTGACGGAAATCGAGCATTGGATCGAGCGGGTGATGTTTCTCGCGGACGGACGCGTCGAAGGGCCGAAAACGCCGCAGCAGTGGAAAACGTCGCTGCTGCACGAATCGGTCCGAGGCGGGGCGGCCTTTCCCCCGGAGCGGGAGCCGACGCTGGAGGACGTCTATATGTCGTATATCGGACGGCGCGGCGATCGGCATGGAACGTAAACTCTCCGAAAGCAACGTCTCCAGAGACGTTTAACGGCGATCGGCGGCGGCTTCGTTCGGAAGCTTTTCTTTTAAAAAAAGCGTACCTGCGTCCGTCGGGCCAAACTGTGGTATCGTATAATCGCTTCCATTTCCCGCTTGAATCCGGCCTTTTCGGTCAACCCTAGTAACAAGCGGAAAAAGAAACCGGAAGGAGAGAAAATCGCTTGGACATCCATGCGCATTGGAAACGGAACGTTACCCTCTTTTTGGCCAGCCAGACGGTATCGCTCTTCGGATCGTCTTTGGTCCAATACGCCATGATGTGGTATATTACGCTGAACACGCAATCGGGCGTCATGATGACGGTCGCCATCGTTTGCGGCTTTTTGCCGACCTTCTTCCTGTCCCCGTTCGCCGGGGTTTGGGCGGACCGCTACAACCGGAAACTGCTGATCATCGCCGCGGATTCGACGATCGCTTTGTCGACGCTGCTGCTCGCGATCCTGTTTCTGGCCGGCTACGACGCGCTGTGGCCGCTCTTCGTCATGTCGGCCATACGCGCGCTCGGGGCGGGCGTCCAAACGCCGGCGGTCGGCGCTTTTCTGCCGCAGCTCGTGCCGGAGGACAAGCTGACCCGGGTGAACGCGGCGTACGGCAGCGTCCAGTCGCTGACGATGCTCGTATCGCCGATGCTGAGCGGCGCGCTGCTTACGATGGCGTCGATCGAATCGATCTTTTTCATCGATGTCGTCACGGCGGCGATCGCGGTTTCGATGCTGCTGCTGTTTTTGCGGGTGCCGGCGCACGCCAAAGCGCGGGACAAGCAGAAAATCGGCTATTTCGGCGACATGCGCGAAGGGTTCGCCTATATTCGCGATCATGAATACGTGAAGACGTTTTTCGTCTTCATCGCCGTCTTCATGGTGCTCGCCGCTCCGGTCGCCTTTCTGACGCCGCTGCAGGTAACGCGCAGCTTCGGCAGCGACATCTGGCGGCTGACCGCGATCGAAATGACGTTTTCGATCGGCATGATGGCGGGCGGCATCGCGATGGCGTCGTGGGGCGGCTTCCGAAACAAAATGCATACGATGGTGCTCGCCACGTTCGTGATGGGAGCCGGCACGTTCGCGCTCGGCGTCATTCCGAATTTCTGGATCTATTTGCTCGTCATGGCGATCATCGGGGTCGCGATGCCGGTGTTCAATACGCCGTCCACCGTATTGCTGCAGCAAAAAGTGGAGGAAAACTATTTGGGCCGGGTATTCGGCGTCTTCGCGATGATTTCGAGCAGCATGATGCCGCTCGGCATGCTCGTGTTCGGTCCGATCGCCGACGTCGTTCGGGTCGAATGGCTGCTGGTCGGGACCGGCTTGCTGCTTGTTGCGCAAAGCTTCATGATGCTGGGCAACAAAGCGCTGATCGCGGCCGGCCGTCCCGAGCCCGCAAAGGAGGAGAGGGCGGATGGTTGAATCGAAGCCGCAGCGTTGGCCGGATTGCGACGCGGATCTGAAACGGTTTGTCGACCATCTGGTCGATCGGCTCGCCGGCGAACTGGAGCGCCGGTTGACGGGCGTTTATCTCCACGGCTCGCTCGCCATGGGCAGCTATTATCGGCCCAAAAGCGATATCGACCTGATCGTCGTCGTGGACGGCAAGCTGCCTTCCGAGCTGGCCGAATCGGTCGGTATATCGATCGCGAATGCGGCCGCCGGGAGGCCGACGTTGGGCGGCGTCGAGCTGAGCGCGATTACGGCCGATACGGCCAAGCGCGTGCCGGCGCCGATACCGTTCGAAATTCATTACAGCCCGTCGTGGCATGAGCGAATTCTGAACCGCGAAGTGGACTATAGCCGGGAGCGTACCGATCCGGACTTGTTTTCGAACCTCACGTATGTCGTACAGCGCGGCGTATGTGTATACGGCGAACCGATTGCGGACGTTTTCGGGCAGGTCGACTGGAAGCATTTTATGGAATCGGTGCTGGACGATTTCAACTGGATTTTGGAAGACGAGCATCTCGTGGAAACGCCGTTCTACGGCGTTCTGAACGTTTGCCGCGTGCTCCGGCTGCTCGCCGAGAACGACCGGTCGGTCCAAAGCAAGGACGAAGGCGGCGAGTGGGGGCTCGGCGCTTTGCCGGCGGAGCATCGTCCGTTGATCCGGCGGGCGCTCGACGTTTACCGTTCTCCGGTTGCGGTGACGGAGGAGCGGCGAAGGACGGGCGGGCTGGAGTGGGACCGGGCGGCGCTTCTCGCCTTCCGGGACTTCGCCCGATCGGAAATGCGAAAGCATCGGTAACGGATTGCGAGTTCGGCGCTCCCACAGTTTTCATGACGGCCGGTTGCCGCCGGCATGAACGTTCGCTGCGCCCGGCCGCGGCGGACGTCCCCGCAATGGACGCCGGTGTGGCGAGCGAGAAGGTCGATGCGTTCCTTGCGGCATCGCGAACCGGAGACTTTGAGAAACTCCTTGCGGTATTGGACCCGAATGGTACTCCGAAACGATCCTGCATTCCGAAATCGAAATGATTGCCGATCCGGCACGACTTCGCCGGCACGACTTGGCGATTTTGAACGACTGGTAGGGGGCGGGGTCAAAATCGAATCGAGCAAAAAAACGCACGGTCCCGGTCGCAGGACAATGCGTTTTTTTGCTTTATCGGTATAGGATTTCACTGCATAGCTCTCCACAGGATTTGCCGCAAACAAGCCGGCGCGGGTGCGAATTCGGCGCCGGCTTGCAGCCGCGGACAGTTATTGCGGTGCCGCCGAGCGATTAATAAACAAACGATCTCGAGACGATAACGAGAAGAATGAAGAGAACGAGGATGACCGCCGTGCTCGTAAACCAACCGCCTGCTCCGCCAATGCCTCCGATACCGGACATGCAAGTCACCGCCTTAACGTGTTTTTTAACTACACGCTCATTGTATGAGCGAAAATCCGAACGGTATGGTCGAATGACACGGGCGCTCGAAACGATAAGCGCCCATATTTCCGTCCGGAACGCCGCTGCGGGTTGGGGGAATTCGTTTTCATTCCGGCGCTCGTTGCAGTACAATGTTCGTAAAGGAGCTGAAGCGACGTGAAAGAGGAAATGATCAATCGATTTGTGTCCTACGTCCGGGTGGACACCCAATCCGACGACGCCAGCGAGACGTGCCCGTCGACGCCCGGGCAGCTGACGCTCGCCCGGATGCTGGTCGAGGAGCTGAATGCGATCGGCATGGAGGACGTGACGATGGACGAGAACGGCTACGTGATGGCCACGCTTCCCGCCAATACGGACAAGCCGGTTCCGACGATCGGCTTCCTCGCCCATCTCGATACGGCGACCGACTTTACCGGCGCGGGCGTCCGGCCGCAAGTCGTCGAGCGTTACGACGGGGGCGACATCGTTCTGAACGCGGAGCGGGGCATCGTGCTGTCGCCGCGGGATTTTCCCGAGCTGGCCGGCTACGCGGGCCATACGCTGATTACGACGGACGGGACGACGCTGCTCGGAGCCGACGACAAAGCCGGCATGGCGGAAATTATGACCGCGATGGCTTATTTGCTCCGGCATCCGGAGGTAAAGCGCGGAAAAGTGCGCGTCGCCTTTACGCCGGACGAGGAAATCGGCAGAGGGCCGCACCGTTTCGACGTGGCCGCCTTCGGTGCGGAGTACGCTTATACGATGGACGGCGGACCGCTCGGCGAGCTGCAGTACGAAAGCTTCAACGCGGCGGCCGCGCGCATTACGTGCAAAGGGAAAAATGTTCACCCGGGCACGGCCAAAGGCAAAATGATCAACTCCGCCAAAATCGCCGTCGCCGTCCAAAACCGGCTGCCCGCGGCCGAAGCGCCCGAGCATACGGAAGGCTACGAAGGCTTCTTTCACCTCACTTCCATCCAAGGCAACGTGGAGGAGACGAAGCTGAACTATATTATCCGCGACTTCGACCGCGACCGGTTCGAAGAACGGAAGGCGGAGCTGGCGCGCATCGTCAAGGAGCTGCAGGAGGAATACGGGGAGGAGCGCATCGTGCTGGAGATGCGGGATCAATATTACAACATGCGCGAAAAAATCGAGCCGGTCATGCACATCGTCGATATCGCCCGCGAGGCGATGACGAGCCTCGGCATCGAGCCGGTCGTGCGGCCGGTCCGCGGCGGAACCGACGGCTCCCAGCTGTCGTACATGGGATTGCCGACGCCGAACTTGTTTACGGGCGGCGAAAACTACCACGGCCGGTACGAATACGTGTCCGTCGACAATATGGTGAAGGCGACGAACGTTATATTGGAAATCGTCAAGCGGTTCGAGCGCTCGGCGAAGGCGTAGCGGTTCGAGGCGAGGCGGGTGGGATCGGACGAATCGAAACCGATGAGGAGCGATATGCATGTCGATGCCGCTATTGTTCGGCCCTTACGGCAGCGCCAAGCTGCCGGGCGATGTGAAAGATTTCGGCGTGAACGCCGTATGGTTTCACGGCTTTCAGGAGCAAGCGTTCGAGGATTGCGCATTGCTTGCGCTGGAGGCGTGCGTCGAGTTCAAGACGTTTCGCGCCGATTTCGGGAAGCGTCCGGAGCTCGTCCCGATCGGCGCGGACGGCAAGCCGATCCGCTACGGGCGGCTCGTGCAGGGCGTCTGCTTGTCGCAAACGGATTATTTGGCCGAAATCGAGGAGCAACTCCTCGACGGCTTGAATCGTTTCCGGCCGAGGGGCGTTTGGCTCGATTATTTGACCTATGCCGGCTGGTTCGAAACGCCGGAGCCGGATTTGCAGGACAGCTGCTTTTGTCCGCGCTGCGTGGACGATTTTTGCCGGACCGCGAATATCGACGCCGACTCCCCCGAGCGTATTTCGGCCGAGTACGCGGAGGAGTGGAAAGCGCACAAATGCCGGAAGGTGGCCGGCTTCGCCCTGCGCTATGCGACGCTGATCAAGGACAGGCTCCCGGACTGCATCGTCGGCGCGTACATGTGTCCGTGGACGCCGGAGCAGTTCGACGGGGCGCTTACCCGCATATTCGCGCAGGATTACGGGATGCTGGCGGAAGCGATCGACGTGTTCACGCCGCTCATTTATTGCCGGAAGAGCGGCAAAGGGCCCGGCTGGGGACGCGAGTGGCTCGAGCGTTCGCACGAATTCGTTCCCTCCGGCAAAAGCGTGCAGCTGATTCTCGACGTGCTCGATTTTCCCGAATCGCTGACGGAAACGGCGGCATCCGCCGTGCCTTCGCAGGGGATTCAGCTGTACGCGGGCGCGACGCTGTTTCAGGATGCGGACGCCGCCGCCGTTTTTCGGAGGGCGGTCGACGCGATTCGCGCGCAAGCCGCTCGGGGTTAGCCGGGATCGTGTGCGAAAGAGCGCGATCCCGGCGGCGGAGCCGGCGCAAGCGCGGTGATAGTGCGCGAAAGAGCGCTATGTGCGCGTGCACGGGTCGTCGAGCGATATCCGCGGCCGAGCTTGCAATGAAACACCCCCGATCCACTGAAGTGGACCGGGGGTGTTTCGGCTTGCCGCTTATTGCGGTACGGGAAGGCCGAGACCTTCCGCGACGCGCCGGCCGTAATCCGGATCGGCCTTATAGAAATGCGCGATTTGGCGCAGCTTGATTTCGTCCTTCTCGACCGGCTTCATCGCGGCGACGATGTTGCGCACGAGACGGGCACGTTCGTCTTCGGACAGGAGGCGGTACAGGTCGCCCGGCTGCGTATAGTGATCGTCGTGGTCGTACGCAACGCTGTCGGCCGAGCCCGATACCGGGTACGGCGACGTTTTGTGCTCGGGCGATTGCTTCGGTCCGCCGTAGCTGTTCGGCTCGTAGTAGACGGAGCCGCCGCCGTTGCCGTCGAAGCGCATGGAGCCGTCGCGCTGGTAGTTGTTCACTTCCGCCTTCGGCCGGTTGATCGGCAGCGCGTTATGGTTCGCGCCGACCCGGTAGCGATGCGCGTCGGAGTAAGCGAACAGACGGCCCTGCAGCATTTTGTCCGGGGACGCTTCGATGCCCGGAACGAACGAGCCCGGCGAAAACGTCGCCTGCTCGACCTCGGCGAAATAGTTATCCGGGTTCCGGTCAAGCACCATCCGTCCGACCTCGATGAGCGGGTAGTCTTTCTGCGACCAAACCTTCGTCACGTCGAACGGATCGAAGCGGTACGTGTCGGCGTCTTCAATCGGCATGATTTGCACGCACAGCTTCCACGACGGATAGTCGCCGCCGGCGATGGCGTTGAACAAATCTTCGGTGTGGTAGTCCGGGTTTTCGCCCGCGAGCTTGGCGGCGAGATCGACGTCCAGGTTTCGGATGCCCTGCTCCGTCTTGAAATGATATTTCACCCAAACCGCCCGACCTTCGGCGTTCACCCATTTGAACGTATGGCTGCCGAAGCCGTGCATATGCCGATATGTGGCCGGGATGCCGCGGTCGGACATCAGAATCGTAACCTGGTGCAGCGATTCCGGCGACAGCGACCAGAAGTCCCAAACGGCGTTCGGGTTTTTCAGATGCGTTTGCGGATGACGTTTCTGCGTATGAATGAAGTCCGGAAATTTGATCGCGTCGCGAATAAAGAAAACGGGCGTATTGTTGCCGACCAGATCGTAATTGCCTTCTTCCGTGTAAAACTTGACGGCGAACCCGCGCGGATCGCGCACCGTATCGGCGGAGCCGAGCTCGCCGGCGACCGTGGAAAACCGGACGAACAGCGGCGTCCGTTTGCCGACCTCCGACAAGAAGGCGGCTTTCGTATACTTCGTCAAATCGTTCGTCACTTCGAAGTAGCCGTGCGCCCCGGCGCCTTTCGCGTGCACGACGCGTTCGGGGACGCGTTCCCGGTTGAAGTGCGCGAGCTTTTCCAGCAGATGGACGTCCTGGATCAAAGTCGGACCGCGCGCGCCGGCCGTCATCGAATTTTGGTTGTCGCCTACAGGAGCGCCCCAGCCGGTCGTCAAACGTTTATCGGAATTCGTACTCATGAATCGAATCACCTCATGAAATAAGTATGATGCTGCTATACGTAATATGATACCATGTACAATTAAAATATCAATATTAAATTAAAATAATTATAAATAATAATAGAATCGTCCGACCACATCCTCGCATACCGCACGGCAAACCGCGACGCTTTGATGCATCCAACGCCGCGCGGCCGCCCGCCGCCCTGCTTCGCCGATACGCGTTCACGGGCATTGGCGAGAGCCGGAACGCACCGATCCTGAAACTTTCGCGTACTTACGCACGTACAAGTAGAAAACGTTCAAAGGAGGAATCGCGTATGGGCGGCGGCGGAGTATCGTTCAGTCTGATTTCGCTTTTCAGCTCGTTCGGCATTTTGATTTATTTGGCATTGATCGGGCTGTCGGTTTATTGTCTCGTGCTGTTCATTCGTCTGGCCCATCGGGGGATCAAGGCGCTGGACCTTTATATTAACGAGAAGCGGGATCAAAGCCGTTACTAGACTGTATGTGCGGGTAGGCGGCGGCATGACCGAATCGGCGACGCCGGCAGGAAAAAGATATCGCCCTCCCGAACCTTCGAGACAAATGCCATTCGTTTCGGAAAAGGGGGGATTCGAGAAGCTTGGGCGGCGCTTGCCGGATTATAATGGGAACGTATCGAAGACAAACAAGCGTGGTTGATACCGGAACGGAGGCATCGAAATATGGAGTCCAATTCGCGGATTGACGAACTATTTGCGGCGGCGCAATCGGGAGACGCGGACAAGCTGAAGCAGCTGCTCGAAATCGAGCCGGGCCTCGCGAACGAGGAAAACGGCCAAGGACTTACGCCGCTCGGCTATGCGGCGCATTACGGCAACCGGGATGCGGTGCGAGTCCTGCTGGAAGGCGGCGCGAACGTAAACGCCGTCTCCCATTCGAACGTATCGTACATTCCGTCCAACACGGCGCTGCATGCGGCGATCGCGGGCGAGCGCAGCCTCGATGTCGTCCGGTTGCTGCTGGAGCGCGGCGCGGACACCCGGCTGTTCGACAGCAACGGACATACGTGCTTGCATGTGGCCGCGTTCCACGACGACAACGTCGAGCTGATCCGGCTGCTGCTCGAGCATGGCGCGGACGCGAACGCCGCCGCGGGGCAAGGAGGCGAAACGGCGCTGTCCGTCGCCGTCCGGAGAGGAAACGATAACGTCGCCGCATTTTTGCGCGAGCGCGGCGCATCGGCATAAGCCTGTTCCGGGAGCGGCTTCGAATTGCTTTGCCGAAAATGTCCCGATGGCGCGATTCACCTTCTCGGTCCAAGCTTTTTCTTCAAAAACGCTGCCAAAAAGACGATCGTCGTCAAGCCTCCCTCGACGGATAAGGCGACCATCGGAAACCATTTGCTCAAATATTGGTCGACGAGCGCGGAATGGTGGCGGAACGGCAGCACCGGACTTAAAACGAACAAAACGCCGAAACCGTACAGAGACGCTTTGCGCCATCGTTCGCCAAGCCATTGCGATACTCCTTCCGCGACCGAAAAGTACAGAGTGGACATCGTAATGAATGTACCGGTTATGAACACAAGCAGCAGCAGCACCTCGATGCGTTCGAAAATGACCAGTCTCGTAATTCGCGCGAACGTATAAATCGGATTTTCCAGGCGGGCGGCCATATAAGGCCCCATAACTCCGATGCAGTACAGCAAATACAACGTCATCAGAGACGAGCCGAGCAACACGGCGAACGTTTTCATCCGAAACGTCCGCTTCGGATTGGCTTGATGCGGCATCAGCATGCCCATCATGATGCAGATTCCGAACCAGCTCGCGGAATAGACGGATCCCTTCACGGCGGGACCGAAGCCGTTCTCGAACTGGGGAAGCAAATGGTCCGCACGGAACAACGGCAGCGAGGTGGCGAACATGATAATGGAGACGATCAGAATGACCGCGCCGATCAGCTGCGCGAGTCTGGCGATCGTCTCCAGTCCTTTGGACGCCGCCCATCCCGCGCACAGCGTCATCGTTGTGGAGAACAAAAACCGGGGCGTTTCCGGCATCAGCGTTCGCGCCAAAAAATCGCTGAAAATCCATAAGGACGAAACGACCACGCCGACAAAAAACAAGAGGAAGATCGCGCCAACGAGCTTCCCCGCAGCTTTCCCCAGAGCGGCCGACGGGTATTGGACAAGCGATTGTCCGGGGTAGGCGTTCCCGAGCCAGGCGAGAATGGCGGCCACATAAAGATCGACGGCGGTGCCGATAGCCATCGAGAGCCATAAATCCTGCTTTACCTTGGAAACGAGCTGCAGCGGAACGGAAAAAAACGTTAACGACGTAACGGAAACGAAGATGATGAAGAAAAACTGATAGTCGGATATTCGCGTCGCTTTCACCTGCATTCAGTCCTTTGCTTTAAATCCCGTCCCGTAACATGCCGGATTTGAAGACGTTCATCGAAACGGATACTTGCGCATCCAGCTTGTCCACCTCTTCATCCCATTGCTTCTTCAACGACTTCCATTTTTGCGGAAATTTGCGATGAATCGATTCGCCGAAGCCGAACACATCGGTTTTATACGTCCCGCACACCTTGGCGATCGTCTCCTCGATCGAAGCGCGAATCCGTTCGTTGAGCCGCTGTTCCAGCATCGCAACCGTCTTCGGATCCGCTACATTCAGAAGAGCCGTAGTCGTGACGATCTCCGCGTCGCCTTGAACGCGGATCTTCATGGACGCCCGGTCTTGCCGAAATGCCGGATCGATCCGGACTCGAATATTTCGTAAATCGAAATTGATTTCGCCTTGTTCAGGCAGGTCGACCCGCATGCTTCCTTTCCGAGAGTCCCGCGTAAGCCAGTTTGTCGTTTGACTTTCCTCTAACGTCAGCCATCCGACCATTTTTTCGCGTTTAAAGACGGCCGTATTTCCGATTTTCATGATTTGTTTGCCCCTTGCACCCGATACGGGGAACATGCCTGCGGCGGATGCATGAAAACCGTCCTGCTGCAGTCTGGGCAAAAACTGGTACAGCATATCGGCTTCGATCGAAGGTCTGCGCTCTTTGCTGTTCAAATATTCTTTCCATTCGTCGGCCGGTACCGCTTCGAGCTCGAACGAGCTTTCGAGCGCTTTCCGGGCGGGGGTTTTGGAAATAAGCACCCAACTGTTCATATTATGGGTAGGCTCGCGCCAAAAAAAATCCATAATCCCGTCGAGACCGCGTCTCGCCATGGCTTCGCCGATGAGCACGACCCGGGTTTGGGGCAGAAACACGCTTTTTTTCGCCTGCTGTTTGATTTGCTTCAGCGCGTCCTCGATCGTCAGGCCCTTCGACGAATAGATGGCGAACGGTTTGCGCTGTTGGCCGCCTCCCGCCGCGACGGGGAGCGTAGGGTTGACCAATTGCACCGTGACTTCGACACGGTCGTCTTCGGCCGCATCGAGCCCGATCGCCGAGACGACCGTCAATTGATCCAGATTGATCTGACTCCAACATCCGCCGAGAACGAGCGGAAGAACGGGCAGAAAGCATACGGCGAGCAAGCGGATCGACTTTCGTACGTGCATACCGTTCCTCCATGCGGTTGGATTGGACTACCGCCGTTTATGCCGATCGACCCACCAAGGGACGCGAAGAAACGTCTTGACCGCCTCTCTCGTTTTGAACGGACCGAACGGGGCCAAATAAGGAATTCCGAACGATTGAAGCGATGTCGTATGGATCCCGAGCAGGATCAAGCCGATAAAAACGCCGTATAGGCCGAGCATCGACGCCAGAGCCAGCATGAAAAACCGCAGCAGACGGATGGCGCCGGATAATTCGATCGACGGAATCGTAAAGGAGGCGATGGCGGTCGCGGCTACGACGATGACGGCGGGCGACGAAATAATGCCGGCTTTCACGGCCGACTCCCCGATGACGAGCGCGCCGACGATGCTGATGGCGGAACCGATCGTCCGCGGCATCCGGATGCTTGCTTCCCGCAGCACTTCGAAGGTCAATTCCATGACGAGCGCTTCCAGAAGCACCGGAAACGGAACGCCCTCGCGGGCCGACAAAATGCTGCTGAGCAGCCTCGGAGGCACCATTTCAGGATGAAACGTCAGCACGCCCACATAGAGGGACGGAAGCAGCAGCGTGAAAAAAAATCCGACCATCCGGAGCCATCGAATAAAGGTCGCCACCGGAAAAGCCAAATAATAGTCCTCGGAAGTTTTCAGCAGATGGAACAGGGTGCAGGGGACAAGCAGCCCGAACGGCGATCCGTCCACCAATAAGGCCACTCGTCCGTCCAATATGCCTCCCGTCAGATCGTCCGGACGTTCGGTGCTGTATACGGTCGGAAAGACGGAGCTCGGCCGATCCTTGATCATTTCTTCGATATATTGGGATTCCAGTACGGCATCGATGTCGATGGCGGCGAGTCTTTGGCGTACTTTCCCGACAACCTGGGGCATCGCGCGGTTTTGCAAGTAGACGATCGCAACGGCCGTACGCGATACCTTTCCGACGGTCAGCGTCTCGACGCGAACCGCCCGGTCTTTGAGCCTCCGGCGAATTAACGAAATATTGGTCTCGAGCGATTCGACCAGTCCGTCGCGCGGTCCGCGGGTAACCGTCGAGGAGGCGGGCTCCTCGATGCTGCGGGTATCGAGGCCTCGCGTATCGAAGGCGAGTATCGCGTTTCCGTCCCCGGCGAGGGCGATCGTCCAACCGGACAGCAGGCGGGAGAGGGCGTCGGAAACGGAGTAGACGACGTTTACTTCCGAAGTCGTTACGATGGAATCGCTTAACCGCTCATGGAGCGGTTCGGACATGTCGGTCAGATTCAAATTCCGGGTTCCCGCAAGCAGCGGAACGATGACGTTCGCATTCAACGTTTGCTTTTCGATCAACCCGCCTATCCATAAGACGATAACCGGAATGCGCTCCGCGCCGATTCTGCATTCGCGTACGGATAAATCCGAGCTATCGCCCAGCTCGGATTTGATCGTTTCCAAAGTCGCGCGGACCTTAGAGGTTAGTTCCAACTTTAGCACCCGCTTTCCTTACATGCCATAGTATGGACGAGTGCCGATTCCTTATGCAGACGGAAACCCGCACAATTTCCGAAAACGCGAAAAACCGGAGGGAGCTCCCCTCCGGCTTCCTTCTATTTGCCTGGCGGCGCGAACGCCGTGCGCCCCCGGCCGCGCACGCCGGCGAGGCCGATTTGCCCGGCGCCCGCGACCGGCTCGCGGGAGCCGTCCACCGCCGGGTCGGCAAAGCGCGCGAACCAGTCGTCCAGCTTCGCTTTCAGGCGCCGAACCGTTTCGGCGTGCAGCGGATCGTCGATCAAGTTGCGCGTTTCGCCGGGGTCGCCGGCGAGATCGTACAGCTCGTGCGGACCGTACGGATACCGGTGAACATATTTCCATTCCTTCGAGCGGACCATCCGGACCGGGCCGTACTCGTCGTAAACGACGACGTCGTCGCGCACGTCGCAGGGCCGGCCGACGAGCAGCGGGAAGAAGCTTTTGCCCGGCAGCGCGGCGGCCCGTTCTTCCTGCGCCTCCGGCCGTTCCGCCTTGCTATCGCCTACGTCGCTGAGGCCGACGTACTCGAGAATCGTCGGCATGAAGTCGTAGGCGCTGAGCAGCGCGTCGCTGACGACATTTTGCGGTATGCGTCCCGGATGGCTGAACAGCGCCGGCACCTTGACCGAGCTGTCGTACATATTTTGCGGGAACGTGCCGTTGCCTTTGCCCCAGAAGCCGTGACGGCCGCAGCTGAAGCCGTTGTCGCTCATAAAGACGACGAGCGTGTCGCCCCTTGCGCCCATCCGCTCCAACCGATCCAGGATGCGCCCGATTTGCCGGTCCATCGCCGTCACCGCCGCAAAATAGCCCTGCAAATTCGCCCGCGTATCGTCGCCCCAAGGCGCGTTCGGAATCGTCCACGGATGTTTCGGCTCCTGCGGACACGATGCGAACGGGCAGTCGTCGTACAGCCGGACGAATTCCTCCGGATGATTGCCGATCCAAGGACTATGCGGCGCCGTGTAATTCACGCTGAGGTAAAAAGGCCGCGAGCCGCCGTCCTGCGCCTCGAGAAACCGAAGCGCCTCGTCCGTAATAACGTCGGTGACATAGCCGGGCTCGATATACGGCTTGCCGTCGCGAACCATCGGAGCGTTGTAATACGGGCTGCCGCCGGTCTGGTGGGCGTACCAGAACGAGAAGCCGGGAGCGGGCGTCCTGTTGTCGCCGAGATGCCATTTGCCGCTTAGGCCGCATACGTACCCGTCCCGGGCGAGCGTTTCCACGAACGTCGGATGGCCCTCCAAGTAGCGGATCGCCGAATCGCCGATGTTGCCCTCGCGAATCCAGTCGTGGACGCCGTGCTGGGACGGAATTTTGCCGGTCATGAGCGACGCCCGGGCGGGCGAGCAAACGGGCGACGCGCAAAAGAAATTGTCGAAGCGCATCCCCTCGCGCGCCAGCCGGTCCAGATTCGGGGTCGCGATTTCGCCGTTGCCGGCGCAGCCCATCGCCCACGCTCCTTGATCGTCGGACAAAATGAATACGATATTCGGTTTTTGGCCGCGCTGTTCCATCGAGCACCTCCGCGGATCGAATCGTTATTTTTTCTCCTTGTACGCTTTCGTGACTTCCTCCAAAATGGTGCTTCCGCCCTGCTCGCGCCATTTTTTCGACAGCTCGGCCAGGCCGGCGTCGATGCCGATTTTGCCGGTCAGCATGTTCATGAAATATTGATTGTACAGCTCCTTGACGATGCCGCCGTATTCGTTCTCCGCGGCCGTCGTCACGTTGATCAAGTTCGGGACCATTACTTTCGACGCGATCTCGACCGATTCCTTCGCCCGATCGGCCTGCGGCTCGGTTTGCGGCAAATAATTGTTCGTCAGCGGCCAGACGACGCTGCCCCAGGCGAGCGCATGCGCCCAGCCCCCCGAGGCGAAGCTGTCCTTGGCCCGCTCGGCTTCGTTGTAGACGATTTTGTCGCCCTGCTTCGTATAGTGGACGCCTTCGATGCCGAGCTCGAGCAGGTCGCGGCCTTCCTTCGACAGCATGAACTCGATGAACTTGGCCGCCTTTTCCGGGTTTTTCGCGCCTTTCGTGACGGCGGTGAACAGGCCCGATTTCGGAGTGGCGCCCATGCCCGCCTTGCCGTCCGGACCGGACGGGGGAGCCATATAGCCGAGCTTGCCCTGCGGATTCACCTTTTGCAGGCTCGTCTCGATCCGGCTGACGTGGCGGTACAGGCTGGCGTCCATCATGCCGACTTTGCCCTGATAAAACTTTTGCTCCTTCATCTGCGTATCGTTCAGCATATATTCCGGCTCGATCAGCTTCTCGTCCCACAGCTTCTTGATATAAGCCATCCCTTGCTTGAACGACGGGTGCTCGAATTTCGGAATGACGGCGCCGCTCGCGTCGAGCGCGTAATCCCCGTACGGCATGCCGTAGGCGTAAAAGACGAAGTCGAACGATTCCGTGCCCGGCTTCACCGACGTAAAGCCGTACGTGTCCGCCTTGCCGTTTTTATCCGGATCCTGCGTCGCGATCGCCTTGAGCGCCGCGTAAAACTCGTCCAACGTTTTCGGCGGCTTGAGCCCCAGCGTTTCGAACCAGTCGGCCCGGTACGAGAGAAGCCGGTTCGAGCGCTCGTTTTCGATAAACGGATAGCCGTAGTAGCTGCCGCCGATCGCCGTCCACTGCAACCGGCTCTCCAGCTTCTGCTTCACGGTCGGCATCGAAGACAAATACGGGTTGAGCGGGACGATCAAGCCGTCCTTGATCCATTGCGACAGCGAGTTGGACGGATAGTTGATCGTCACGACGTCGGGCAGGTCCCCCGTCGCCATCGCCACGTTGATTTTATCGTACGAGCCTTCCGGAACGATTTTCAGCGTCAGGTCGATGCCGAGCCGCTTGTTGATTTCGGCCACGATGCGGTCGTCCGGCTTGATGCTGCCGGAGGCGACGTCGCCGGTCGTCATGAAGACGAGCTTCGTCCGTTCGCCGGCACCTTCCTTGGGCCCGGACTCGGATGCGCCGCAGGCGGCGAGCGTCGGGGCGAGCAGCAGCAGCGCGGCCGCGGCCCCTTTCGTTTTGGCGAATGATCGGATCATGTCGGTAAAACCCCCTCGTTATTCTTTGACCGCCCCGAGCGTGACGCCCTGGACGAAATATTTTTGAAAAAACGGATAAATGAGCATGACCGGGATGGTCGAAATCATGACCGCCGCCATTTTCACCGACTGCCCGAGCAGAAACGGATTGTCGCCCCCGCCCTGGAAGCTCGCCTCGTTCTCGACGAGCATGGCGCGCAAAAACAGCTGGAGCGGCCATTTGTCCTTGTCCGTAACGTACATGACCGCCGTAAAAAATTCGTTCCAGCGGGCGACCGCGTAAAAGAGGGCGACCGTGGCGATCGCCGGCATCGACAGCGGCACGACGATGCGCAGCAGGACTCCGAGATCGTTGCAGCCGTCGATCCGCGCCGACTCTTCCAGGCTTTCCGGGAGACCGCCGAAAAAGTTGCGCATAATGATCAGGTTGTACGTCGTGACCGCCGTCGGAATCATAAGCGCCCATACCGTATTGAGCAGGTGCAGCTGCTTGACGACGAGATACGTCGGAATGAGCCCGCCGCTGAACATCATCGTAAAGACGATGAGGAACATGACCGTCCGCCTGCCTTTCAGCTGCGGCTTGGACAGCGCATAGGCGGCCAGCACCGTCACGACCATGCTGATCAGCGTGCCGACGACCGTGACGAACACGCTGACGCCGTACGACGACCAAAGCTCCTTCATCTTGAACACATGGGCGTAAGCTTCCCATGTAATCGTTTTCGGAAACAGATGGACGTTGCTCGCCATGCTTTCCTGCAGCGGCACGATCGATACGATGAACGAATCCCAGAACGGGTACAGCGTTACGGCGGATAAACAAACGAGCAGAGCGGCGTTCGAGACGTCGAACAACCGGCCGGTAAAGCTTCGCCTCATCCAAGGTCCCTCCTCTAGTAAACGCCTTGTTCGCCCATCATCCGCGCCAGCTTGTTGGCGACGACGAGCAAAGCGAAGTTGATGACCGATTTGAACAAGCCGACCGCGGCGGCCAGGCTGAACCGCCCTTCCGTCAAGCCGATCCGGTATACGTACGTATCGATAATATCCGAGACCGAATAGACGGCGGGATGGTACAGCACGAAAATTTGCTCGAAGCCCGCCTCCATCATCGAGCCGATGCGCAGCAGGAGCAGGACGACGATCGTGCCGCGGATGCACGGCAACGTAATGTGCCGGATTTGCCTCCAGCGGTTCGCTCCGTCCATGACGGCCGCCTCGTACAGCTGCGGATTGACTCCCGCGAGCGCCGCCATATAAATGATCGTGTTCCAGCCGAATTCTTTCCAGATCATCGACCAGACGAGCGTGCCGCGGAAATGATCCTCGCTGCTCAAAAATCCGACCGGCTCTCCGCCGAACGCCTGAATGATCTTGTTGACGACGCCGCCGTCGGTCGACAGCAGGTTGATCAGCAGCCCCCCGAGAATGACCCAGGAAATGAAGTGGGGCAAATAAATGACCGTTTGCACGGTCCGCTTGAACGCCCGGACCCGCACTTCGTTCAGCAGCAGGGCGACGGCGATCGGCAGCGGAAAGCCGAAGGCGAGCCGGTACAGGCTGATCACGATCGTATTCCGGAACACGTCCCAAAATTTGTCCAGCCCGAACAAATAGTCGAAGTTTTTCAAGCCGACCCAGGGACTGCCGAGGATGCCCTTCGAGAAGCTGTACTCCTTGAAGGCGATGATCGCTCCGTACATCGGATAATAATGGAATATGCCGTAGTACAGCAGCGCCGGCACGAGCATCAGGTACAAGTAGCGGTTCGCGAGCAGATGTCCTCCGAATGTGCCGGACGGCTTCAGCGGCGTCGGGGGAGCGGTACGGGGATCCGGCCGGTTGCCGGGGACGATGCGGTTCATGTTCGACCCTCCTTTATCGATGCGATAGCGTTTTCAAGGGCGGATCCGGTTCGCGCCGGTTCGTCCTCACGGATATCAGCATAATTAGGAAGGAGGGGGGCGGAAAGATTCGATTTCCGCCTTTTGGTCGCAATTGCGGTTGAAGCGGGGTATCAATTTCTCACATCGGTATCGCGAATCGCGATTTACCCGTTTTCGAGCCGGCTCGCAATGCCGTTTTTGCGATATTCGGTAGGGGTGACGCCGTAATGCTTGCGGAAGGCGCGAATCAGATTGAGCTTCGTGCCGAAACCGCTCGCTTCCGCGATATCCGCGATCGTTTTGTCCGTGCCTGTCAATTGGGCGCAGGCGTCGCCCAGCCGAACTTCCGTCACGTATTCGACGAACGTTTTGCCGGTCGCCTCCTTAAACAGCTTGCTGAAATAGTTGCCGCTCATGAAGACGGTTTCCGCCACGGACTGGACGCTTAACGGCTCCCGGCTGTGCCGGCGTATATAGGCGGTCACTTTGTCCATGAAGTCCGCGGTTTTATGGTCCCGCTTGCGTTGGATGAACGCGTGCGTCTTTTCGATCATACGGTCGAACCAGGCCCCGATTTGCGTCAGCGACGTCTGCTTGCCGTAATCGTACACCATGTTCGAATCGGCGCCGAATACGTCCTCGACGTTGCCGTTCAGCTCGAAGACGACGGTAATGAGGCCGTTGACGATATGGTTCAAAATCATTTGCTTGTAATGGTAGCCGAGCGAGTCGTCGGTGCGCAGCCGTTCGACGATTTCGTTCTTGATCTGCAGCGCGGCTTCGAGATTGCCGCTTTTCAGCTCGACGATCAGCTTGTCCGCCTGGCCGCGGCAGGCGATGAACGAGCCGCGGTCCGCCTGGCCGGCGAGCAGGTCCTGGAAGGCGGCGATGCCGCCGGCTTCCGACATGCGCTCGAGCAGAAGGGCGTCGATCGCTTCGCGGTACGAAAGCGCTACGTCGGTCGCCTTCTCGTAGTAGCCGCCGATGCCGATCGACGTCTTCAGCCCGGTCTGCTCGAAAATGGCGCTCTGGACGCTTCGGGCGATCGTCTTGGCGCGAACGGGGGCCGTTTCCCTTGTCGTGTCCGGCGGAAAGTTGAGCACGACCACATCGTGCTGCTGCACCTGGCTCATCACGACTCCGCCGCCGGCCTCCATGGCGATGTCCTCGCAAATGCGAACGATTCGGTACCGCAGCAGCTTGCGGTTCAGCTCGGGCGCCTCGTCCGCTTCTTCCGGGAACTGCGTTTGCAGCGCCAGAACGGCGACACGCTCGGGCTTCAGCGGGATGCGGTGCTCGTCAAGCTCTCGCGCGACGTCCTCGTAAGCGGTTTGCTTCCCCAGCAGCAAATGGAGCAAAACGTGCTCTCTCATGACGATCTCGTTCTCTCTCAGCTTTTCCCGAAACTGCTCGTTCAAGTTCCACAGCCGGTCGAACGATCCGCGGATGAAGCTGAACTCGTCCTTGTACGACGCGGGCGGCTCGGCGCGCAGCGCGATCGCCTGCACCATTCGCTTGATCGGGCTGTAATAGCGCCCCGACACGACGATCATGAGCGCGAGGCCGATCGCGAAGCATAGTCCGGATACGGTCAGCGTCACGCCCAGGACGGCCCTGGACTGCTTGAACACTTCCGCCGCGGGGTTGAAGGTGACGTACTGCCATCCGTTCATGTCCGAGGTGATATAGGAAACGAACGTTTCCGTGCCGTTCAGGTCGCGGATGAAGTAGCCGGTTTGGCCTTCCTTCATCTGCTCCGCATCGGCCGCTTCGAATCGGGTGAACAGCAATCGTTTGTCCTTGTAAGACAGCACGTTTCCGTCGGCGTTCAGGATGGCCACGTTGCCGAGCTTGCGGTTGTTCGTATTGACGACGGCGTTGTACAGCAAGTCTTCCTTCAAATTGACGACGAGCACGCCGGTTTTGCTCAGCGAGTTGAGCGGCACGCTCATCATGTAGCTGAGCACGTTTTCCTGCGTCCCTTCGGCGTACGTCACCGGATTCGTATCGTACCACGAGGACGATTTCGTTTCCTTCCTGAACGTTTCGACGGCGCCGGCATGCCAAAAGCCCGACAATTCCGCGATGCCGGAATCGGAAATGATTTTGCCGTTGCGAACGCTGTATAAATAAATCGAATGAATCGTCCGCGACGAGCTGACCCGGTCCCGAAACATGCCGTTGATCGCTTCGAGAAACCGGTATTCCTCGTTCATGTCCCAATCGAGCGAGGCCGCCCGCTGCACGTCTTTGTTCAAGGCGAGGGAGGACGCGGTCTGCTGCACTTCGGCCAGCGCGTTCTCGACGATTTTCCGCGTTTGGCCGAGCACCTCGACGTTGGAGGCGTATACTTCCCGCTTCAGCATCCGATTCATGTAACCGTATACAACGGTGCCGGAGACGATCGTGACGAGAACCATCGCCAGCGTCAAATGAAGCAGCAGCCGCACAAACACGTTTCGTTTCATGCCCGAATCCCCTTCATGTAAGCCCTTGATTTTCCGTGCTCCTATTGTAGCACGACCGGACGATCGTTGTCCCGCCGGAGGACGGCAGGCAAAACGCGCCGTTTTGCATCTATCGGCAAACTGGGGCGGAGCGTTTAAAAAGGTTGTATCGGCGCCGAAACCCGGTACAATAAAGGGAAAGACCGAACCCGCGGGAGAGGGAGAGGGGATTCGATGCTGGGCGTAGCCGTCCTGCTCGTGCTCGGCTCGGGGTTTATTCATTCCGTATGGAATTTGTACGCGAAACGGAGCCGGAACAAAAACGTATTTTTGTGGTTTTGCCAGCTGACGGCGATCGTTTTGTTTTTGCCGTGGACGATCATGGAGCTCGACGCGGTGCGTTGGTCGGGGGAGGCGGCGCTGTGGCTGACGGCGTCGATGGCGCTGCACGGGCTGTATGTCGTGCTGCTCGCCGCCGTTTACGCGGTCGGCGATTTATCGCAAGTGTACCCGATTATGAGAGGGACGAGTCCGCTGCTCGTGCCGCTTGCCGGGGTGTTCGCGCTCGGCGAGTCGCTGACGCCGTACGGTTGGGGCGGAGTCGCGCTCATCGTCTGCGGCATCGCGCTGCTCAGCGAGATCCGGCTCGGCCGGGACGGGAGCGGCTCTTGGCGCGCCCCGCTGCTGGCGCTCGCCGTCGGCGTCTGCATCGCCGGCTACATCGTCGTCGACAAGCTGGCGCTGGAGCATGTGCCGGCCGTCGTGCTGAACGAAGCCTCGAACGTCGGGAACGCGCTTGCGCTTAGCGCGGCGGCGTTCCGCTCGCGCGGCATGCGCGAGGAATGGCGCGCGAACGGGAAAACGATCGTTCTCGGCGGCGTTTTGGCGCCGGCCGGTTATTTGCTGTTTTTGTACGCGTTGTCGATCGCCCCCGTGGCCCAGCTCGCCCCGATGCGGGAAATCGGCACGGTGTTCGGGGCCGTGCTCGGCGTCCGGATCTTGCGGGAGAAGCACGGCAAGCGCCGCATCGTTACGTCGCTTCTCATCACCGCCGGCGTTATCGTGCTGGGCGTATGGGGGAGTCCGGGCTAGGGGCGGTCCGTCCTTTTCGCCAAATTGCTCCATCCCGTGTAATCGTGCACGGCGATGCCTTGATACGCGGCATATCCGTCGAACGATTTTTCGACGAGCAGCGTCTGTCGCATCAGATCGCCTGCATCTTTTCCGTAAAAGGTCGTGTAGCTTTCGCCCGTCGGGTTCGTTTCGACGGCTACGATCGCCTTTTTTCCCAGCACGCTTGCCGTTTCGACCTCGTTCTTCGCCGCCTCCACAATGCCGCCGGGGCTAAGCGCCCGGTCGCGGTAAGCCATGATCGTAATATGATCCAATTTCTCGATCATCCAACGGCTTAACGATTGTTCCTCTTTCGCGTTCGCCGGGATTTCATCGAGCCAGAACGGTACGTCCGCTCCGAGCTCCACGTCGTTCAAGCTTCCGGCGATGTCCGTGAAATATTCGATGGCGGCCATCCAGCCGTCGACGATGCTTTGCCTTTGCCCCGTCTCCCAGCCGGGCCGATTGTAGGGCTCCACGTCCAAATGAATCCCTTTCAGTCGCTGTAACGAGGAGGCCTCCTCGTTATAGGACTTCACCCAATCGACCAGCTCCGCGATGCGAGGCTTGTTTTCTTCTTTGGCCCAGGAAGGGTCTCCGTCCAGCGCGTGTACGGCGATGCCCGACTCGGACGCTTTTTCGATAAAAGCCCGGTATACGCCGAAGTCCAGCTTTCGATCGATTTGCAAGTATAGGAGGTTGATTCGGTTTTGTTCGGCAAAGCTTACGATGCGCTCCGCGTCCTTGGCGACGAGCGACGCATCCCAAAGCCACGTGGCCCGCACTTTCGAAGGTTTATGGATCAGGCAAAGACTGGCCGCCAAGACGCATAGGATGAGAGTCCGAACGGTTTTGCCGCGTTTTCGCGTGAGCATTTTCGTTTCTCCTCTCGTTTTCGTCGGAACGGAGGTCGCCGTTTCAGGTTCGTCGGCGTACCGCTCCTATTAACTTATTCGTTCTGTCGGCGTCATTTATGGATATGCCCGTTTCGAAGCGATCCGCCCGAAGCGGATTCGGCAGGCGCGGAACGGGGCCGGGCGGGCATTTGCAGGAGGCCGCAATTTCAAGTATGCTGTTCCCGTGACGGAATAACCTTTAACGAACAAGGAGTCTCTATGATACGTTTCGGCATTATCGGTACGAACTGGATTACGGAGTCGTTTCTGCAGGCGGCGCGGGAGGTTGACGGCTTCGCGCTGACCGCCGTTTATTCAAGGACGGAGGAGCGGGCTCGCGAATTCGCGGACAAGCACGGCGCCGCCCATGCGTACACGGACGTGGAGGAGATGGCGAGCGGCGGCCGGATCGACGCCGTCTACATCGCCAGCCCGAATTCGTTTCACGCGGCGCACGCCTTGGCTTGCATGAAGCACGGCGTTCACGTGCTGTGCGAGAAGCCGATCGCTTCGAACGCCGCGGAGCTGCGGCGGATGATCGAGGCCGCCCGCGAGCGCGGCGTCGTGCTGATGGAGGCGATGAAGTCGACGCTGCTGCCGAATTTCGGCGCGGTGCGCGACCATCTGCCCGAGCTCGGGAAAGTGCGGCGTTACGTCGCCGGGTACTGCCAATATTCGTCCCGGTACGACGCCTATAAGCAAGGCACGGTGCTGAACGCGTTCAATCCGATTTTTTCCAACGGCGCGCTTATGGACTTGGGCGTTTATTGCATTTACCCGCTCGTCGTGCTGTTCGGCAAACCGGAGCGCATCCGGGCGAACGCGATCCTGCTCGATTCCGGCGTGGACGGGGAGGGCAGCCTGCTGCTCGGGTATCCCGACATGGATGCGGTCATCCATTACTCGAAAATCGCCGATTCGTCGCTGCCGTCCGAAATTCAAGGGGAGCGCGGCACGATGACGATCGCCAAGATCAGCCAGATGGAGTCGGTGCGCATCCGTTACAGGGACGGCAGCGTCGCCGATTTGACGAGGGAGCAGGCGGCGAACACGATGGTTTACGAGATTAACGAATTTATTCGCCTCATTCGTCGGGGCGACGCGGAATCGTCCGTCAATTCCCATGCGCATTCGCTATGGACGATGGAAGTGGCGGACGAAGCGCGGAGGCAGATCGGGCTCGTTTATCCGGCGGACGCCGCGCAAAGCTGAAAACGAAACCTCCCGGGATAGGTGGTCCGGGAGGTTTTTTGCTGCGGGCGGCGACGGCTTGCGAGTCGTCTGCGACGGGCCGATGAGGCGGGCCGGGCTGACCGACGAGCCGCCGCTTCGCCGTTACCGCTCCTCGTCTACGTAGCGGCGCTTCGCCGCTCCCATGCCGCATGCGAAAATAAGCAGGCTGGCCGCGAGCAACAGCAGCAGCGGGGCGGTCCAGCCGCCCGCGGCGTCGTGCAGCATCCCGAACAGCGCCGGTCCGACGGCGGCCAGCAAATAGCCGACGGACTGCGCCATGCCGGACAGCTCGGCCGCTTCGTGGGCGGTGCGGGTGCGCAGCGTGAAAAACATCATCGCCAGGCTGAACGCGAAGCCGCCGCCGATGCCGAGCACGATCGTCCAGAGCGGAATCCAGCCGTTCCCGCCGACTAACAGTCCGCCGATGCCGACAACGTACAGCGCCGTCGTCAACGCGACCAGCGGGCGCTGGCTTTTCATCCGTCCCGCCAGCACCGGGACGACGAACGTAAACGGAAGCAGCGCGAATTGGAGCAGCGACAGCATCCAGCCGGCCGTTCCCGCGCTCATGCCCCGCCCGCCCAAAATTGCCGGAAGCCACGCCACGGTCACGTAAAAAATGAGCGACTGCAGCCCCATGAACAGCGTCACCTGCCAAGCGAGCGGGGAGCGCCACAGCTTCGTCGGCTTGACGCCCGCCGACGGCGATGCGGACGGCCGGCTGCGGCCGCGAAGCTGCGGCAGCCATAGCGCGACCGCGATCAGGGCGAGCGCCGCCCAGCAGCCGAGCGCTCCTTTCCAGCCGAGTCCGGCGCCCGCCGCGAGCGGCACGCTGACGCCGGAGGCGATCGCGCCGCACAAATTCATCGACACGGAATAGACGCCGGTCAGCATCCCGACGTTTTCGGGAAATTCCCGTTTGACCAGCGCCGGCATCAGCACGTTGCATACCGCTATGGCCAGCCCGAGCAGCGCCGTGCCGAGAAACAGCGCTGCCGTCCCGGCCAGCGAACGGACGGCGATGCCGGCGGCAAGCAAGCCGATCGCCGCGAACAGGACCGTCTCCATGCCGAACCGGCGGGCGAGCCTCGAGGCGAACGGGGACAGCAGGGCGAAGGCGAGCAGCGGCAGCGTCGTGATCGCCCCGGCCCATGCGGCGGACAGCGTCAGCGATTCGCGGATCGTTCCGACGAGCGGTCCAACCGACGTGAGCGGCGCCCGCAAATTGGCGGCGATGACGACCATGCCGACGACGAGCGCCCAGCGCGACGCGGGGGACGCGCTCCGCGCGGCAAGCCCGGCTTGCCCGTCGCGTTCGGTTCGTTCCGCTCGATCGGAGCGTACTTGTTGCGTTTTCATGATGGTTCCTCCGTCCTACGCATCGATTTGTTGCTTGGCCTGCTCGATATAGTCGCGAACGGCCTCCGCGGCGCGTTCCGGGTCTCGCTCCCAAATCGCCTCGAACAGGCGGCGGTGCGTCGTTTGATGCAGGCAGGCGCCGCTCCGCATGACCGCCTCGGCGACAGATTCCCGCAGCGCGTCGGCGACATGGGCGTACAGCTCCTGCAGCAGCCCGTTGCCGGACGCGGCCGCAATCGCCTGATGCAGGCGAACGTCCGCGGCGATGAACGCTTCCTGGTCTCCGCGCTCCGCCGCCGACTCGCAAGCGTCCAGCCGGGCGCGCAGCTCCGCCGCGTCTTCCTCGCTGCGGCGCCGCGCGGCGAGACAAGCCGCTTCGCGCTCGAGGGCATGGCGCACCTCCAGCGTCTTGAGCAGCTCCTCGCGCTTGATTCGGCGCTCGAGCACGACGCCCAGCGCGCTGGAGGAGCAGACGTACGTCCCGTCGCCCTGGCGCGTTCGGAGCAGCCCGGCGTGGGTCAGCGCCCGGATCGCCTCCCGCAGCGTATTGCGGCTTACGTTCAGCTCGGCCATCAGCTCGGGCTCGGCCGGGATGCGGAAGCCGAGCGGCCAGCGGCCGGATTCGATCAGCGACTGGAGCTGACCGGCCACCTGCTCGACGAGCGTCAGCCGGGTCGGTTGCTGCAGCATAGAGCCGTCCTCCTTTTTATAAACGTAGGATGTTTGGATGATTGGTACTTTATCATATTTAGTGTTTGGCTGCAAGAAGGGGCGGCTTCCGTTTTTCCGCGAAATCGCTTACGATAAATGAGAACTCGAGACGATCGAAACAGAAGGATGGAGGCACAACGAACATGAGAAAACAAATGCTGCACCTCGGCACCTCGAACTCCAAAATGCCCGAAAGCGGCCCTTTCATCGACGAGCTGAAGCAATTGGGCGATTTGACGATCGTGCGGAACGGCGAACAGCTGTCGGACGAGGAGCGGGCGGCGCTAATTCGCGACTGCCATATTTTGCTCACGATGTGGGGCTCGGCGCCGGTTCCCGACGATATCGCCCGCGACAGGGGCAAGCTGGAATACATATGCAACATTACCGGCGAGATGACCCGCTGGATTTCGCTCGACATCATCGACTCGGGGATCCCGGTGACGAATTGGGGCGACGCCCCCGCCGATGCGGTCGCCGAGGCGGCGATGACGCTGCTGCTGCAGGCGATCAAAGACGTGCGCCCGCAAAACAAGCATATGGAGCAGGGCGGCTGGAGATTGATAAACGGCGTGCAGCGCGGCCTGGTGAAGGGGCTGCCGGTCGGCATTTACGGCATGGGCGCGATCGGCCGCCGCTTCGTCGAGCTCATTCGCCCGTTCGGCGCCGAGCTGGCGGTATACGATCCGTTCGTCGCCGAGCTGCCGGAAGGGTGCGCGCGGGTCGGCTCGCTCGAGGAGCTGTTCGACCGCTCGCTCGCGATCGTCATCCACGCCGCGCTGACGGAACAGACGCGCGGCACGGTGACGGCGGAGCTGCTCGCCCGGCTGCCCGACCATGCGATCGTGATCAATACGGCGCGCGGCGCGATTATCGACCAGGACGCGCTGTTCGCCGAGCTGGAAAGCGGCCGGCTGCGCGCCGGACTGGACGTTCTCGCCGGCAGCGACTCGCTGGAGCCCGGCCACCCGGCGCGGCAGTGGAGCAACTTGTCGATGACGGCGCATTCGCTCGACATCATTAATTGGAACTTGCCGCGGCTGCTTCGCCGCGAAGAAATATGTCTCGACAACATCCGCCGCCATCTGAACGGCGAGCCGCTGCGCTTCCGGATGGACCGCGCGCGCTATTTGCTGAGCACTTGAGGCGCTTCCGCGAATCCGGCCCGGGAACAGCAGCTGTTCCCGGGCCGGGCTTGTTTCGGGCCATGAATGGTTAAGCGGCTTTATCGTTCGGGT
Source organism: Paenibacillus sp. GYB003 (assembly GCF_036577625.1). Lineage (NCBI taxonomy): Bacteria > Bacillati > Bacillota > Bacilli > Caryophanales > Paenibacillaceae > Paenibacillus > Paenibacillus sp. GYB003. The sequence continues at coordinate 140,122 of NZ_JARBDC010000007.1, forward strand.
GCTTAAGGCTCGACCAGCACCCGGAATTTGCCGAAGACGAGCGTGACCTGCTCGTTCGTCTTGACGACGCGCACGTACCGGTAAGGGGTCGGGTCGGTGACAAGCGCGCTCCATGTCTGCTTGTAGCCGGTCGTCACATACCGGACATGGAAGCGGCTTTGTCGGGCGTCCCGAACGATAAGAGCATAGTTACAGCCATGGCGATGATGACAGCGAACGAAATCCGTTTTTGCGCGTCATGCATGTCGAATTCCTCCCTATTGACCAATCATCCGTCGCACTTCTCGCGAATGCCGAATACGCCGAACGCCGAAGCGGGGACGGCCGTTCTCGAGCCGCCCCTGAAAAACGATGCCCGCCCCGGACAATCGTCCGTCAGTCGCTGAACTTATACGCGAACAGCTCGGCCCGTTTCATAATAAAGCGGAGCTTCACCGCCCGGCCCGCCCATGCGGCGGCGCTCTTCCGCCCGGTCCATTCGATCCGGTGCCCGAGACTGTCTCCGCGCACGGGCAAGCAATCGCCGGCTCCGAAGCCGGGAATAACGGTGCCGTCCGGCTCCAGCAGCTCGGCCAGCAAATAGCCTCCATCGGCTACCGACGCATTGACGACCAATTGCCCGCCGCTGAAGGAGACGGGCTTCGTCGTAAGCGTTCCTTCGCCGTCTCCCGCCTCCGCCGCGACGAACCGGTCGCGCTTCCACTTGACCAGACCGATCTCGCCCTTGAAAGCGCCGCCTCCCGTACGGGGGTCGAACCGTCCCGACGACCGGCCCGCTTGCGGATGCCCTTCCGGGTACGTTTCGTAATAATGCGCCTTCTGATCGTGCGTATAGTTCGAGCCGTTGTAATACAGCCATACTTCGTCCCTTACGTCGATCGCCTTCGAGGCGGTATAGATCCAGCCGCTGTCCCAGTCGCTGACGGCCGCGTTATCCTGCGCGGCGGCGTCCGGCCCGGCGGTGCGGATTCGTCCGCGCCGTATGATCGGCTCGCGGATTTCCCGCGTCCAGTTCACGGTATCGCGGGAAAAAGCGAGCTGAACATCGTCGATGCCGTCGTCGATCGTGTAATGGTACGCCTCTTCGTCGTTCACGTAAAAGACCCACGGAAACGCGATCATCCCGCTTTCGTGCGGATACAAGCCGGCTCCGTAAAAATCGGTGCGCATCAGCGAACGGTTGATCGGAATTTCCGAGAGGGGGGCGAGCTCCTCCAGCTTTTCGGCGATCCGGTCGATCAATTGATCGGACGCGTCCGCATTCAAGCTGCGGAACGACGGCGTCCACGTTTTGAAATCGCGGCTCGTCGTCGTGTACAAAAACCGGCGGACCGGATGGTAATAGCCTTGATCCGTAATGCTGTATTTGTGCAGCACGACGTATTGGCCGCGATACCGGTCCCAGACGGCCGTCGAGACGTCGTGGCCCTCTCCGATCGATCCGAAAAACGTCCACTCGATCCCGTCCGGCGAAACCATCGTATGATACCCTTTCTGCCAAGTAAACGTGACCATCTTGTACCGTTCCGCGGCGGGAGCGGACAGGTCTTTCGTCACGCTGGCCATCTCCGCGCCATCCGCAATGGATACGGCGTTGGTCGGCTTCCCGCAGCGCGTCGCGGTCCGGGTTGGCGGTTTGTCCCAATGGATGCCGTCCGGGCTGGTTGCGTACAGAAGCTGCCAGCGGTTCGCAAAATACGTTTTGTCGCCCCCCGTGTCGGTGTAATACCACATTTTGAACAACCGCTCCTGCTCGTCGTACAGCACGTCGCCCCACAGCACTTGCCGGTAACCTTCCCAGTCCCGGTCCGGAGAGAGAAGGGGGCGGTCGCCGTGCTTTTCGCCCGGAATTTGCCGGAAGGCGATGCCGGAGACGGTCTCCACCAAATCGCGGGAGACGAACAATTCCGTTTGCGAGCCGATCGCGAAAGGACGCCCATCCGTCCGAGATGCAGAGCCGACAAGGGGGGAGTGGGCGGGACCGTACGCCTTCACCCGGAATTGCGGGTTGTCGTATAGTTCGAAAAACGATTCGTCGTCCGCGTACAACGTGTTCACTTTCAAATACCGGGCCGTCACTCCGGTTAAGACGAATGAATGTACGAGTCTGAAATTGTCGATCCGGTGCTGAAATTCCGCATCGGGTATTTCCTCGTACAATGCATTGTCCATGCTGGCGTACAGCTTGTATTGCCGCCCGCTGCCGTCCCCCTTCGCGCCGGAGTGGCGCCCCGTCAGATCGATGCGGCCGACGTTGGTCGGCCGGCCGAAGTCGATGCCGACGCTGTTGCGGTTCACATCGACGGGGAAGGTGGCCGTGCCGCCCCAATCGGCCAGCGAGCCGGATTCCGGCTCGGTATCCGACCGAAGGAAGCCGACGAGCGCCTTTAGCTCGGGGCCGACGGAAAAATCGAGCCGGTAAGCCCTGACGTCGAACTGAAGCAGGCGGATCGGGAACAAGCCGCGGCTTTCCTCGGGCGGAATATGGATTTTGATATACGGGGCGCGTATTCCGGGCAGCTCGAAAATGCTGACCGTACGCCCTTCGATAACCCGGGAGCGGAAGACGAACGATTCGATCGGCGCGTACGTCGCGTTGTCGCCGCTTGCGTACAAGCGATACGCGCTTTGTTGGCCGATGACGGTCAAGCCGGCGCACCACAGCTCGATCTTATCGACGACCGTCTCCGTTCCGAAATGAAGGCCGATGCTGCGGCCGTCGTGGTCGGCCGTCAGGGCGAACGGATGGCCCCATGTGCCGACGGGCGTGGAACCCGGACTCCGGTCCGCGTCCGTATATCCGATCGTCGCCTGAAGCTGGGCGTAAGCGGGAGTTGCATTCATGATTGGGTCATCACCTTTGGGAAATAGTTTTCGCGGTCAGCCCGAGACCGAACGGGACGGCCGGAGGCACGGCGGGCGCGTCGTTACCGCATGACGGCGGCATATTGCCGGTTCCGGTCGTCGATCATGTCGCGCCCGCCCATGTTCAGCCACTGCTGCATGACGCCGTCCCAGTTGTCCAAGGGGAGCTCGCCGTTAAACAGCTTTACTTTTTGCTCGCTCAAAAACGCATTCAGGTCGTTCAGCTTGGGAGCCGACTTCCAGGCGCTGATGTCATACACGACCTTGGAATCGGCATAGTCGAAGCGGGGCAAACGGTTCACCTGATCCCGCTTCAAGTTGTACGCCTCCATGACCCAGGCGTTCACAGGCCATAGCGGCTTGCCCGGCCAGTTGATAAAGACGGTTTTGTACTTGGCGTAATATTTCGCTTTCGACAAGTCGGTTCGATCTTCGGCGATAAATTCGACCAGACCGCCTTCGGCGCGCCGGTACGTCTCTCCCTCGATGCCGAACCAGGTCAACATGTTGCCTTCGTACGTGGCCTGGTAGTCGAAAAACTTCATAACGGCGGCGGGATCGGAGCTTTTGCTGTACAGGACCCACACCGACGAGGCGATCGGAGCGTTCGGCAGTTTGTTGATGCCCGGTCCTTCCGGAATGAACGGCACGTAGCTGTAATCCGGAACCGTTTTCCGCAGCGCTTCCCCCGCGTTCAAGATCGTACCGGAGAAAGTGGCGGCCACGGCGCCGGCTTTGTTCCGCGCGATCAGCTCCTGCTGCTTGGCCGCGGTCGACAGCAGCATATCGGGCCAAATGTATCCTTCCCGGTTCCATTCGATCAATTTGGCCATCATGCCTTTATAGGAGGGATGAAGCTCCGGCGGCATGAGCCGGCCGTCCCCGTCCTTCCACCACGTAAAGCCGTTCGGCATGAAGCTGGAGCCCAAAACGGCTTCCAGCATGCCGAGCGTTCCCCCCGAGCCGGTCGAGAGCGGGACGGTATCGTCCTTCCCGTTGCCGTCCGGATCGCGCTCCTTGAACGCCTTCATCGTTTCCTCGAATTGCCCGATCGTCCTCGGCATGGGCAGGTTCAAGTTCCGGAGCCAATCCTCCCGGATTTGCAGCGCGTTCAGGGCCATCACTCCGTTTTCGATCGGAATGCCGAGAATGCGGCCGTTATACGTCGCGCGTTCGAAGGCGGCGGGGGCTACATTTTTTTTCAAATTCGAGCCGTACCGGTCAAGCAAATCGTTGAGGGGCAAAATCATGCCTTCGTTATACGCCTGAATCGCATCGATAATCGGCATCTCGGCAAAGTTCAGCTGCTCGCCCGAAGAAAGCATCAAGTTCCGTCTCGTCTTGCACTGGCTCGTCTCCGCAAAGACGATCCGGACGTCGACGCCGGTGTCCGCTTGGATCGAATCGTGGACGCGCTTCTCCTCGGGCGTTCTGCGGTCGAACGACGGATTGCAGTTGAGACCGACGATCGGAACCGCCCCGCGCGGCGGAGCCTTGTTTGGCGCCGGCGCGTTTTCGGGCGCCGCCGCGAACTCGCAGCCGGCGGACGATAGCGTGACGGCGATCCATAGCGCCAGCCCGATCGGCCGTAGACGATTCAGACGCATATGAGGCGTTGCCCCCTTTTTCAAAAATCTTACTTTCCCCATTCCTGCAGCTGCTTGGCCGCGGCTTCTTCCGAAAGGCGCAAAGCCGTGTTCTGGTCGATCTCGCCTCGCATCGCCCGATTCATGCTCGCGACATACAAATTCGCGATCGGAATTTCGTGGATGCTCTTGTACGGCACTTCCGCCATCTTGTTGTAGAAATAGGCGTTCCAGTTTTTATCCTTATACTTCGTCTCCTGCCCGAACGCCTTCCGCACATCCAAGCTGCCCAGCACCGGCATGAAGCCTTTCCCGGCCGCGGCCGCCTGAAATTCGTCCGAGACGAGATGCTTCAGCACTTCCATGGCGGCATCTTTGTTTCTCGCCATCTTCGTTATGCCGAAATATTGGGTATACGGCTGTCCTCCGATTTTCGGCAGATTCGGAAGGCTCGGGTTCGCGACCCAATCCCAGTCGAACTTGCTCAATTGATCGTCGCGGCTGTTGGCCACGAACGAGGTGATGGCCCCGAGCATCACGACCTGCTGATCTTTGTAAAAACCGTCCAGCACATCGTGATTTTTCAAATAATCGCGAACGCCGGGCACCTCGGACGGAGCGATGAGCAAGGTTTCGTAAAACGTTTTCCATCTCTCGTCCCGGTTGATCGTCGGCTCGCCCGTTTTTTCGTCGATCAGCGGTATGGAAAGCGGATTCATATACAGCATGTAATGGGTAAACGGGACGTAACCGACGTAGGGCTTTCCCGCCTCCGTTCTCGTCAGCCGGCGCGACAGGTCGAACAGCTGCTCCCAGGTCATTCCGTCTTTCGGATACGGAACGCCGAACCGATCGAACAGATCCCGGTTGTACTGAATCGCCATCGTGTCGGTAAAGACGGGCAGGGCGTAAATGCCGTACTTGGAAGCTTTCACGCCGCTTACCGTCGACGGCTCGAAACGGTTCAGGTCGACGTTATGCGTTTTGACCAGCCCGGACATGTCGAACTGCACGTCGTGCGAGATCGTCTCGTTTTCGAAATAGCCGACATTGGCGAAATAAATATCGTAGCGCGTTCCGGCGGCGAGCACCCCCGCCACGTCCATCCCTTTGCCGGTATTCTGGATGTACTTGATCGTATAGTGCGGAAACTTCTTGCGCAGGCTGTCGCCGTACCGTTTATCGAATTCGGCCGGCGGCATGCCGTTCTGGGTGTAAAAGACGACCTCGGCCGGTTCGTTCGGGTCGAAGGCGGGCGTCTGCGACTTCTCCGTTTGCGACTTTTTCGTCTGCGCCTCGCCGGAAGCGGAGTCGGGGACGTCCGCTTTGCCGCCGCAGCCGGCGAGCAGGCCGGCCGCGGTCAACACGGCGGCGGCGACGGTCCATGTACGTTTAATGCCGGTAACCTCCCATTATCATCGATTTTCCAACCCGGGTGCGGAATAAGTTCAACCTACACCAGGGGGGCGGGAGGTTCAATCACAATATATTAAACGGCTTGAAAGGAAGGCTGAGGCGGCGTTGTTCAACGAGTTGAATATTGTGATAAAGCCGGAAGCGGCGCGGGATAACGATGCCTGCCGACGCCGTTCAGGCTTCGGCGGGTTCCGTCCCGCCGGGCGCTCCGCGGCTTCGGCCTGTGAGCAGCTCCCGGTATTCGGACGGCGTAATTCCGGTATGCTGCTTGAACACCTTTGTGAAGTAGCTGTTGCTGTTGAAGCCGGTTTTCAGTCCGATCTCGGAAATTTTCGTATCCGCATCCGCCAGCAGGCGCTTCGCGGTTTCGATGCGGTATTCGTTCAAATAGTCGATCGGGGTCCGGTTGTAGCTTTTTTTGCACACGCCGATCAAATGCTGCTTCGTGATGCCGAGATGGCCGGCCATATCGTCCAGCGAGAAGTTTTCGGCGTAATGGTCCGCGATATATTCGGCGATTTGCCGGGCGTAGTTTTTCGGGTCGTCGGCGTATTCCCGGTATTCGTAAAACTTGGTGAGCAGAAACTGCTTGACGGCGGTAACGTTCATGATGCCTTTGTCCGTAATGAGCCCGTTCAGCTCGTTAAGGAGAGGGAGACTGTGCTGGCCGAACAGCCGCAGCAGCATCGAGACGACAAGGTAAAAGTTCAAGTTGTATTCGACGACGGTCAGCTGGTCGGAGAACAAGGCGTTCAGAGCGTCCGTATAGCCTCGTTCGTTTTGCTGGCGGACCGTCAGTTCGAGTTCCTCGATGGCCGGAGCCTTCATGGCGCTGCCGTAATCCATCGGGAGCTTGCTGTAACAGTACAAGTTGCTGTCGGCCGTATACATGCGCCCGATATGATAGGCGTACATCGCTTCGATATAGGACAGATGGACATCGGCCCATGCATGGATGCCCCCGACGCCGATCGCGATGCTTCCGGTAGGGTCCTCCTCCAGGCAGGGCACAAGCTCGGTCAGAAACCGGTTCATATCGTCCGTATCCAGTTGAAACAAGGCGAGGCGGTCGCCGCCGGCCTCCGGGAACCATTCGACCCGGAACGCCTTCCCCAGCTTGTCGCGCAGCAGGTCCATCTCCCGTCCGGAAAACGAGTCTCGATCCGGCATCTTGGACGAGAGAAACGCGACGACGTGGAACGGCGGCATGTCCCCGAGGTGCGGACCCCATTCCTCCCGGATGACGGAAGGCCCGGTGATCATGCGGTGCAGCATCGTTCTGCGCAGCAGCTCTTCGCTTTCCGCCGCCTTGGACACCACCCGCTTAAACGGTTTGTACAGCTCCCGCAATCCGGCGACGATCAGCAGGACGACGAAGCCGAGCACGACGAACAGGACGGCGACCACCTTCGTCTTGAGCCGGGCGACGTCCCCGTACAACCGCTCCGTATTCACTTCGCCGATCAGATACCAGTTGAAGGCGGACAGCTTGTGGCGGTTCGTGGCGATGCGGGGGCGATCCGGCCCCGCTTCCGGTCCCGCTTCCGGACCCGCGGATGGCAGACCGATCCGCCGGGCGTCGCGGTGGTATACGATTTTGCCGGCCGCGTCGGTCAAATAATAATTGTAAATATCTGCGTCGATATTCAGCTCGCTTAGGAACGAGCCGTATATTTTATCGAGATCGACATTGAAAATGAAAAGGTTTTGCGCTCCGTCCGCCGCGGGGAGCTTCTGGACGATGGAGGCGTACGGGACGCCCGTCCGGGAAACGCCCTCCTTCAATACGACCTCGTAGGGAAGCAACTGCGGCATGTCGGCGGCGATCCACGGCATGGAGCTCTCCTCCGGTCGGCGCTGGATGCCGTAGCCGGAAACGATCAAGGAACGGTCGCTTCCGTTATACAGCGCATATTCGGCAATGTAAGGATTGGCGGAAACCAATTTGTTCAGCTCGTTAAACGTCTTCCATTGCTCGGTCGGCGTACGCGCGCTGCCGAAGCGGGAGTCGGCGACGACCGAATTCGCGAAGTCCATGATTTGCCGGAACGTCCGCTCGATCAGATTGCCGGTGCGGGTCAATTCGTTTTCGTTTTTCGCGTCGATCAGCGAGACGGTTTGCTTCATGAGCAGATTCATGTTGTAAACGGTTGCAAGTAAAACGGGAATGCCGGATACGACAATCAGCACGACGGCTACTTTGAACAAATACGATTTGACGTCTTGTTTCAAGGCGTTCCCCCCTGCCTTCTCTATGAACGGGCACTCTGATTCGGCCTACACTTATCAGCTTATCAGACCCTCTCGCTTCGCGCACTCCTTTTGTTGGAATAAAAAGGGGCTTTCGATCGGATACTAAACCGTCGCCCCCAAAAAGCGGGAGGCTGCTGCCGAAGCCTATAGGGCATCGCCCATTCGTACATACAGGGAGGTTTCTCCACATGAGCACAAACACTCCGGCAGGTCCGAAAGGTCTGCCGATCACCGGCAATTTGCTGGCATTCCGCAAAAATCCGCTCCGCTTCCTGGAGCAGTCGTTCCGCGAATACGGGGAGCTCGTTCATCTGCGGTTCGGTCCGAGCCGTCATCTGTATTTGCTGACGAATCCGGACTGGATCAAGGAGGTGCTCCTGACGAAGCAGCACCATTTCCGCAAGGCGAAAGGGCTTCAGACGGCGAAGGCGGTCGTCGGCGAAGGCATTTTGACGAGCGAGGGCGACAAGCATCTCCGCCAGCGCCGGCTCATGCAGCCGTCGTTCCGCAAAGACCGGATTTCGCTGTACGGCGACTCGATGGTCCGGCATGCCGAACGGCTGATCGAACGGTGGCGCGACGGCGAGACGCGCGTCGTCACCGACGATATGATGAAGCTGACGCTCGACATCATTACGGAGACGATGTTCGGCACGCAGCTGGACGGCGGCGTGGAGGAGATCGGCCGGGCGATCGACGTCGGGATGAAGTACGTCAGCCGGAAAGCGTCCTCGATCATCGATCTGCCCGCCGGCTTCCCGACGAAGAGCAACCGCGAGTTCCAGGAAGCGTCGAAGCTGCTCGACGGCGTCATTTACTCGATCATCGAGCGGCGCCGCAAGCATGCCGGCGAAGGGGGAGAAGCGCGCCGGGACTTGCTGTCGATGCTGCTCGCCGCCAGGGACGAGGACGGAAGCGCGATGACCGACGAGCAGGTGCGCGACGAGGTGATGACGATTTTCATCGCCGGCCACGAGACGACGGCCAATACGCTCTCGTGGACGTGGTATTTGCTGACGCAAAACCCCGAGGCGGAACGCAAATTCCACGACGAGCTCGACGCGGTGCTGGGAGGTCGCGCCCCGACCGTGGACGATCTGGAGAAGCTGAACTATTTGCAGCTGCTCCTCTGGGAGTCGATGCGCGTCTATCCGGCCGTCTGGGCGATTAACCGCGAAGTCGCGGACGAGGTCGAAATCGGCGGACACCGGTTCCGTCCGGGCGATACGATCATGATGAGCCAGTACGTGATGCACCGCAATCCGAACTATTACGACGATCCCGAGCGATTCCGCCCGGAGCGGTTCGAGAACGATTTTCTGAAGACGATCCCGCAGTTCGCCTACTTTCCGTTCGGCGGCGGACCGCGCGTCTGCATCGGCAACAATTTCGCCTTGATGGAGGCGGCGTTGATCCTCGCCACGATCGGCCGGCGCTACAAGCTCCGGCTGGCGGACCGGCATCCCCCGATCGAGCTGGAGCCGCTCGTGACGCTCCGGCCGAAGCCGGGGCTTACGATGGTCGCGACGGCCCGCCAACCGAAATAGCGCATGCAGACGCCCCCGATACCGGAATCGGGGGCTTCTTGTATGGACGGCGAGCTTTCCCGCCGCTCGCAATGTTTTGCTTGACGTACGGCCCGCCCTCGTGCATACTGACTCTCAGTTACAACTAGAACGGTGGAGACTCGAGATGAATCGGCATTCCCTGTATATGGAATTCGGCCGCGAGGAATGGGCGGCGCTGCGCGACCATACGCCTCTTCCGCTGACGAAGGAAGAGTTCGAACGTTTAAAGGGGTTAAACGATCAAATTCCGTTTCAAGAAGCGGACCAAATCTATCATCCGATTACGCGGCTGATCAATTTGTACGTGGCCGCTTCGCAGCAGCTGCACCGCTCGTCCGTCGCCTTCACCGGCAGCCGCGAGGCGAAGACGCCGTTCATTATCGGCATAGCGGGCAGCGTGGCGGTCGGCAAAAGCACGGCGGCGCGGCTGCTCCAGCTGCTGCTCTCCCGCTGGACGAACCATCGCAACGTCGATCTCGTGACGACCGACGGATTTCTTCATCCGAACCGGGTGCTGCAGGAGCGGGGACTGATGAAGAAGAAAGGCTTTCCGGAAAGCTACGACATCAAGCGGCTGCTGCAGTTTTTGACCGAGGTCAAGGCCGGAAAGCCCGAGGTGGCGGCGCCGGTCTATTCCCACTTGGTGTACGACGTCGTGCCCGGCCGGCAGCAAATCGTGCGCAACCCGGACATTTTGATCGTGGAAGGCATTAACGTGCTGCAGGTGAACAAGGAGGCTCGGGTGTTCGTCAGCGACTTTTTCGATTTTTCCATTTATCTCGACGCCGACGAGCGGGACATTAAGCGATGGTACATCGAGCGGTTCCGGATGCTGCGGGACTCGGCGTTTCGCGACCCGCAGTCGTATTTTCACCGGTACGCGACGCTGACCGAGGAGCAGTCCGTGCAGACGGCGACGGAAATATGGAACGAAATCAACGCCGTCAATTTGCGCGAAAACATTTTGCCGTCCAAAGGCCGCGCCCGGCTGCTGCTGCAGAAAGGGTCCAACCACGAAATCCGCAAGGTGCTGCTCCGCAAGTAGGGGCAGTGACAATCGATATGGCATGCCGCAGTTGGGCGCCGGGTCTCCCGGCGCTTGTTTTTTATCGCCGTAAACGGTTAGCTCCGTTAAATCGCGCAAACGAATGCGCCCGTTCGCTTGCGCGCCTGCGTACCGTGCCGCGCCCCGCCGGGCATACTCAACAAACGGGAATACGTCCCGTACATTCGCCCTCCTTCGGGCGGCGGCCGCTTTGCGTTCCGCTAACGGGGGGCGCACCCATTTTTTGTCATTGAAACGATTGTCCGCGCTCCGTTACTATGAAGCTATCCGTCGATTTGTATACGGTTTCACACTGGTGCGGAGGGGATGACACGATGCGCCGTCCGCGGCTGACGTTCAGGCAAGCTTACCGCAACTTGCGGATCAAGCATAAAGTGTTTGCGCTTATATCGCTCGTTATGACGGTTTGTTTTCTCATTACGTACTTCTCGCTGCAGTACGCCTATTCGATCTACGACGAGCAGCTGTACGAGAAATCGTCGCAGGTGCTCCGGCTGTCGGCGCGCGGCATCGAGGACGAGCTCGGCAAGCTGGAGCGGCTGTCGTTCAATATCGCCACGGACGGCGAAATCCAGGAGGCGCTGCTCGCCCAAGCCGGCGACGCGTCCGACTACGAGAAGCTGCTGAAGCGGGTCAGCCTGAACGACAAGCTGCTCCGCTACGTCGGGTACGAGAAATATGTCTATTCGATCCAGCTGGTCGATACGGTCGGCAACGAATACGTGATCGGACAGACGGCGCCCGCCTCCGCTTCGAGAATGCGGGAAATCGCGGACGAATCGGCCCGAGGGGCGGGCGGCAACCGGTGGATATATCCGGAAGGGGACGAACGCGCGCTGATCGCCGCGAGGGAGATTCGCTCGTACCGCAATCTGGAGCTGACGCGGCTCGGGACGCTCGTCGTCCGGATTCGGATCGACCGCCTGATCGAGGACGTCTTGGCGGAGACGGAGCTGCGGAGCGGCGAACTGCTCGTCACCGCGGGCGGCCGCCCCGTGTATCCGCTGGACGGATGGCGGGAGCGTCCGCTGCTCGAGTCGGAGCCGGGGGGACAAGATCACAACGTGCGGGAGCTCGGCGGGGAGCGCTTTTTCATTACCCGCTTTCAGTCCGGCGGAACGGATTGGACGTATTACGGCCTCGTTCCGTTCGAGCGCATCTTCAACAAAATCGTGCTGATGAAGCAGGTTTTGCTCGCCGGCTTCGTCCTCAGCCTGCTGGCGGTCATGGCGCTGGCCATCGGCTTTGCGAGAAGCATCACGAAGCCGATGGAACGGCTGATCCGCAAAATGAAAAAGGTGCAGCTCGGCGACTTCTCGCAAAAGGAGTGGGACGAGGCGGAGACGGCGCGGCTTCCGAGCGACGAGGTCGGCCATCTGCAGCGGACGTTCCATCTCATGATCCGGCAAATCAACGACCTGATCACGGAAAACTACTCCAAAATGCTGTTGATCCGCGAAACCCAGTACCGGGCGCTGCAGGCGCAAATCAACCCGCATTTTTTGTACAACACGCTCGAGTCGATCAATTGGCTCGCCAAGGCGAACGGCCAGCCGAAAATATCGAGCATGGTCGAATCGCTCGGCTTCCTGCTGCGAAGCTCGATCCGGGCGAAGGAGGCGCTGATCTCGATCGGGGAAGAGCTCGACATCGTGCGCAGCTATATGACGATCCAATCGTTCCGGTTCGAGGAACGGCTGGACTTTCGGCTCGACATTCCGGACGGGCTGCGGCATTATTGCATTCCGAAGATGACGCTGCAGCCGCTGCTCGAGAACGCGATCCATTACGCGCTGGAACCGATGATCGAGCCTTGCCGCATCCGCGTTTACGCGATCGACGAACCGGACCGGCTCACGCTCGTGGTGGAGGACAACGGCCCGGGCATGGATGCGGAGCGGCTGGAGCAGGTACGCCGGGGAGAGGCGAGCTCGCGCGGCAGCGGAATCGGGCTGCAAAATATCGGCGAACGGCTCGCGATTTTGTTCGGCGACGAATACGGCGTTCGCGTCGACAGCGAACCGGGGGCCGGCACCAAAGTTTACGTCTGTTTGCCGTATCGAACGGAGGGAGAGCATGTATAAAGTGCTGCTGGTGGACGACGAACGCATCATCCTGGACGGCATGGCCGGCATCGTCGATTGGGCGGCGGCGGGAACCGTGCTGGCGGGCAAAGCCCGCAACGGCGTCGAGGCTTACGAGCGGATCGTTCGGGATCCGCCGGATATCGTCGTCAGCGACATCCGAATGCCCGGCATGGACGGCCTGCAGCTGGCCGCCCGCCTGCACGAGACGCATCCCGCCATCAAAATGATCGTGCTGTCCGGCTTCGGCGAATTCGAGTACGCGCAGACGGCGATGCAGTACGGCGTAAAGCATTATTTGCTCAAGCCGTGCAACGAGGGGCAAATTGCGGAGGCGCTGCGCGAGGTGGTCGGAGAGCTTCGCCAAAGCGAGCGGCGGGAGCGGTTCGTGAGCGGCATCCGGGATCAGCTGGAGAAAGTGCTGCCCCATGTCAAAGAGCAATTTTTGAAGGAATTCGTCACGAACAAAACGTACGGCGGCCGCGACTGGCAGTATTACCGGAATTTGTTCGGCTTCGGCTTCGATCGGCTGCAGGTTCGGCTGCTCGCTTTTCAATTGGAAGGGCCGTTCGAATTCGAGCATTTGTTCGCCGTGAAAAATATCGCCGCCGATCTGCTGCCGCACGCGCTGCTGAGCGCCACGGTAGGGGATCACGTGCTGATCGCGGTCGAAGACGCGATGACCGAAAGCGAGCTGCACGAGAAAGTCGGCGACATCCGCGGAACGTTCGTCAAATATTACAAGATCGACCTGACGATCGCGCTCAGCGAAGCGGCCGACATTACGCAGGCGAGGACGCTGTACAACCAGACGCTGGAATGCTTGAATCACCGCTTTTATTTGGGCGAAGGCGGCTTGATCACGAAACGGGACGTCGCCCGGCAGGAGCACGTTTCGGCCGGCGACTTCGATTACAACGAGGACCGTCTTCTGCTGCCGATCAAAACGGGACACGTGGACGAGGCGTACCGGGAAATCGACGACTATTTCCGGCAAATCGCCGGACTTCGGACCGATATGCAGCGGGTGAAGTCGTACGTCATTCAGTTGTTTATGGCTGTCATCCGGCTCGCCCCGGAGGAAGCCCTCGGCGATTATATGAAAAGCATCGTCGCGCTGACGGACATGAACACGCTGCCGGCGTTCCAGCAGTTTCTGAAGGAGACGGCGGGCCGAATCGCGCTCCGCCATTACGAGCAAAACCGGAGCAAGCATTCGGCGATCGTCGGCAAAATGAAGACGGTCGTCGAGGAGCATCTCGGCAATCCCGAGCTTTCGCTGAGCTGGGTCGCCAGCCGGCTGCTGTACATGAACGCCGACTATTTGGGCAAATTGTTCAAAAAGGAATCGGGCGAGAAATTTTCCAGCTATGTCGTTCGATGCCGGATCAAGAAGGCGGTCGAGCTGCTCGAGGCAAGCGATAACGTCAAAGTGTTCGAGCTGGCGGAGCGGCTCGGCTTCGGCGACAATCCGCAATATTTCAGTCAAGTGTTCAAGAAGCACGTCGGCTGCGCGCCGTCGGAGTATCGCAAGTCGTAGGCAGGGAGCGCAGCGAAACGAAACTCTGTTTTTTGAACAAAACAGTACGGTTTTTTGCGTAACCGTCCCCGGTACGGACCATGGATAATAGGAAATGTAAGCGACAACAAACCGCGAGCGATTTCCAAGTTAGGGGAGGTTGTTACATGAAAAAGGCACTTTTATTCGCCATGTCGTTGACGGTATTGTTCGCGTCGGCGGCATGCTCGACCGGCGGCGGAAACGCGGGCGCTCCGGACGCCTCCGGCGAGCCGAACAAGGACGCGGCGACGGCCGGGCAGCCGGTCAAGCTGCGCATCGCCTGGTGGGGCGGGCAGGCCCGTCACGACTACACGCTGAAAGTGATCGACATGTACCAGCAAAAATATCCGAACGTCAAAATCGAAACCGAATACGCTTCGTTCGACGACTATTGGAAGAAGCTCGCCCCGCAAGCGGCGGCGAACCAGCTTCCGGATATCATCCAGATGGACATCACCTACTTGAGCCAATACGGCGGCCGGGGGCAGCTCGAAGATTTGAAGCCGTATACGCAAAAAGGCACGTTCGACGCAAGCTCGGTCGGCGCGAACACGCTTGCAAGCGGCGAGCTCGGCGGCAAGCTGTACATGATCCCGCTCGGCGTCAATGCGCTCGGAGCTACCGTGGACCCCGAGATGCTCAAGAAGGCCGGGGCGGCGATGCCGGCGAAAACCTGGACGTGGGACGACATGGAGGCGCTCGGAGCGAAGCTGAAAGCAAACGGCAAGCTGATGATGGACTACTTGCGCTATGACGTCTTCTTCCCGTACTATTTGCGGACCGTGGGGCAAAAGATGTACAGCGCCGACGGAACGTCGCTCGGCTATGCCGACGACAAACCGTTTGTCGATTATTTCAAACGGTACCAGAAATGGTACGACGCCGGCTATATGCTCAGTCTCGACAAGCTGGCGCAAAAAAAATCGACGCCCGAGGACGACGAAATGGTGCTCGGCAACTCGTTCGGTTCGTTCGCCTGGTCCAACCAATACGTGGCGTGGACGGCGGCGGCCAAACGGCCGACGGAGCTCATCCCCGTGCCGGGACCGAACGCCGACAAAGGGCTGTTCCTGAAGCCGAGCATGGGCTTCTCCGTGACGAAAAGCTCGAAGCAGAAAGAGGAAGCGGTCAAATTCATCAATTTCTTCGTGAACGACCTGGAAGCGAACAAGCTGATCAAGGGCGAGCGCGGCGTGCCGATTTCGTCCAAAGTGAAGGAAGGGCTGAAGCCGTTTCTGTCGCCGGAGGAGACGAAGGTGTTCGACTATGTCGCCTGGGCCGAAACGAACAGCAGTCCGATCGATCCGCCGAATCCGGCCGGCGCGGTCGAGGTCGAAAAGCTGCTGAAGGACCTCAGCGAGCAGATTTTGTACAAAAAGATTTCCGTGGAGGACGCCGCCGCCAAGTTCCGCAAAGAAGCGAACGCGATCCTGGGCAAAAACAAGCCGTAACCGCACCCGCATCCGTCGACCGGGCCCGCCGCCGCGCAGGCCCGGTTTGCCGTTTTCCGGCAGCGGGGCCGGGCCTTCGGAAGGCCGCTTTTTTTGCAGCGGATTCCGTGCGTTCTCCTCCCTGCAAACCCTCTGCTTTTTGAACAAAGTAGACGGTTTTTTGCATTCTGGCGCGCCGCCTCGTCCGGCATAATGAAAGCATGGAACCGGAATGGCCGAATTTCGCGCATTGCGCGCACGGCAAGCTACCCGGATGGAGGTCGAGGGCAATGAAGCTGCTGGATCGCGACAACGTGGTCGGATACGTGTTTACCGCGCCGTTTATTATCGGCTTTCTCGTCTTTACGCTGTACCCGATCGTCTCGTCGCTCTACTATTCGTTCACGTCGTACAATCTGCTCGAGCCGCCGCAATGGATCGGCTTCGACAACTACGCGAAGCTGCTTGGGGACGACGACAAAATCGGAAAATCGTTTCAGGTGACGTTTACGTACGTGTTCGCGAGCGTGCCGCTGCGCCTCGGCTTCGCGCTGCTGGTCGCCATGCTGCTGAACAAGGCCGCGGCGGGGATCGGCCTGTACCGGTCGGCCTTCTATTTGCCGTCGCTGATCGGCGGGAGCGTCGCCGTTTCGATCATGTGGACGCAGCTGTTCGGCGACAAAGGGCTGCTCAACTCGGCGCTGTCGCTGATCGGCATCCATACCGAAACGTCGTGGATCGGTCATCCGCCCACGGCGCTGTGGACGCTCATCCTGCTGTCGGTATGGCAGTTCGGCTCGTCGATGCTCATTTTTCTCGCCGGGCTGAAAAACATTCCGCACTCGTACTACGAGGCGGCGAGCGTCGACGGAGCGGGGGCGGTTTACCGGTTTTTCCGCATTACGCTGCCGCTGCTGAGCCCGATCATTTTGTTCAACTTGATCATGCAGACGATATCGGCGTTCATGACGTTTACTCCGGCGTACATCATTTCCCGGGGCGAGGGCGGGCCGCTGGACAATACGCTGCTGTATTCGCTTTATTTGTACCGCAGGGCGTTCGTTTTTTTCGAGATGGGCTATGCGTCCGCGATGGCTTGGGTGATGCTGATCCTGATCGGCGTCATTACGTTCGTTCTGTTCAAAACGTCAACCTACTGGGTGCATTATGAGTCGAAGGGGGAGAAAGGGATATGAGCATCCGATCGATTCGTCCGCGGCGGGTCGCTTACCACGTCATCGTCACCGTTTTCGCCCTGTTTATGGTTTATCCGATCCTGTGGCTCGCCGTCAGCTCGCTCAAGCCGAACGACGACATTTTTTCGACCGCGTACAGCCTCATTCCGAGCCGGATCGAATGGGCCAACTATATAAGCGGGTGGAAAGGGTTCGCGGGGACGACGTTCGCCACCTTCTTCGGCAATTCGCTGTTCCTCGTCGTCCTGTCCACGATCGGCGCCGTCGCCACGTCCGCGCTCGTCGCCTACGGCTTCGCCCGAACGGAGTTTTTCGGCAAAGGCTTCTGGTTCGGCTGCGTCATGATGACGATGATGCTGCCGCACGACGTGACGATGATTCCGCAATACGTCATGTTCGCCAAGCTCGGCTGGCTGTCCTCGTTCAAGCCGATCATCGTGCCGAACTTTTTCGCGACGCCGTTTTTCATCTTCTTGACGATGCAGTTCATCCGAACCGTTCCGCGGGAGCTGGACGAAGCGGCGAAAATCGACGGCTGCAGCAAATATACGATCTTTTTCCGGGTCATCCTGCCGCTCATCGTGCCGGCGATCGTCACCTCGGCGATCTTCTCCTTCTATTGGCGCTGGGACGATTTCATCAACCCGCTGCTTTATTTGAACAAGCCGGAGCTGTACCCGGTATCGCTGGCGCTCAAGCTGTTCCTCGACGGAGAATCGCTCAACAACTGGGGCGGCATGTTCGCAATGTCGACGCTGTCGCTCGTGCCGGTCGTCATCGTCTTTTTCGTCTTCCAAAAATATATCGTGGAAGGGATCAGCACGAGCGGGCTGAAAGGGTAAGGCAGTAGCGGAGCCCCGCATCGTTTTGCGGGGTTTTTGGTTTGGAAGGTTTAACGAACCCGGCAATCGTTATCGGTGCCCGAATGCGGCGGTTTGAGGTTACGAACCTCAGTAACGTTATTTCCGGCAAATCGGATCGTTTTCGTCCATTTTCGGGGCAATAGCGATGCCTGGATTCGTTAGCTTGGAAAAAGGGCCGTTTTTCCGCTATTAAGCATCGTAGGATTCGTTAGATCCAAACGGAAGGCTGACCGAGAGGCGTGAGCGGCCGCGACTCGGCAAAAAAAGCGGAGTCGCTGTCCGAGGCATGTTCCGAAGCAAAAACCGATGCATAAAACGAACCGTACGGCAAACCCTATACTCGGTTTGCATTTCCATATCCGACAGGAGGAAAAAACGCGATGCAATTAGCGGCGCACGAGGCGCAGGATTTGCACGAATTGGCGATGAGCTGCGTCAATTCCATTACGAATATGGCCTGCTTCATGAACGCGGTTCAGGATGCCGAATTGAAGGCGATTTTGCAAAAGCATTTTCCGCTCCATATTCAGGACTACAACATGAAGGCGGAATATTTGAGCAAGCCGGAAGGGACGGCCGCGAAGCTGCCGGTGCCCGACCTGGCGCAAACGCTGCAGTCCTACGTCCAGGGTCCGACGGCCGTTTCGCCGGTCGCTCCCCGCACATCCGTTCAGCTGTTTAACGACCGCGAAATCGCGACCGCGTACTTGCTGACGCTGAAACGGTCGGGAAGGGAATACGCCTGGGCCGCCATGGAAATGAGCAATCCGGGACTGCGTACGTTTTTGGAGGACGCGTTCCGGATGAGCTCCCGCCACGCCTACGAGGTATGGCAGTGGATGGTGAAGAAAGGGTACTATCCGCTCGAGCCGGCCGCGCAAACGACGCTCAATACGCTCGGCGGCATGTATCAAACGGTTCAGCAGCCGGCCGCCGTGCACTGAGACGGGGGCCGGCACATTCGACTGTTGCATGGCTTCGCGGACCCGCATCTTGCGGGTCTTTTTTCGTACGCCGAACAAACGCGGGAGCGACCGACGGAGTGTATCAACCGTTAAGCGAACGGCTTTGCGCCCGGTACAGGCTCGCGTACAGCCCGTTGCGCCGCAGCAGCTCGTCGTGCGTGCCGATTTCGGCGACGGTGCCTTCGTCCAGGACGACGATTTTGTCGGCGCTGGCTACGGTTGACAGGCGATGGGCGACGACCAGCGTCGTGCAGTGCCGCCCGACCTGCTCGAGCGCCGCCTGCACGGCGGCTTCGGACCGCGAGTCGAGGTGCGAGGTCGCTTCGTCGAGGATGAGAATGCGCGGCTGCTTCAACAAAGCCCGCGCGATCGACAGCCGCTGCTGCTCGCCCCCCGACAGCCGGTATCCTCTTTCGCCGACGACGGTGTCGAAGCCGTCCGGCAGCGAGCGGATATAGTCGAGTATGCTCGCTTTGCGGCAGGCGTCCTCCATTTGTTCCGCGGAGGCGTCCGGCTTTGCGAACGTCAAATTGTCCCGGACGGACGCGTGAAACAGATGCGTTTGCTGCGTGACGAAGGCGAGCTGCGCGCGCAGGCTGTCGGCCGACACGTCGCGAATGTCGCGGCCGTCGATCTCGATCGTGCCGGCGGACGGATCGTGCAGCCGGGCCAGCATGCCGAGCAGCGTCGATTTTCCGGCGCCGCTGGGTCCGACGATCGCCGCCAGCTCGCCGGGGCGAACTTCGAACGATACGCCGCGCAGCAGCTCGCTTTCGGGGCTCGCCCGGTAGGAGACGCCGTTGAAGACGATACGCCCTCGGACGGGAGGCAGCGGTTCGCCCCCGCCTGCCATCGTCGCGTCCGGCCGCATATCCTGGTATTCGAATATGCGCTCGAATACGGCCAAGGAGGCGACCATGTCCATATGGAGGTTGAGCAGCTGCTGCGTCGGACCGAACAGCCGGTTCAAATAAACGGTAAACGCTACGATCGCGCCGACGGTCATCGTGCCCTGCATCGCGCCGAAGCCTCCGTACACGTAAATGAAAATCGTGCCCACGGACGGCATCGCGCCGTTCAGCATCATCACCCATCGGCCGATCACGTTCATTTTGATGTCGAGCCGCATCGTTCGGTCGTTCAGCTCGGCGTATTTGTCCGCCTGAAGCCGTTCCCGGCCGTACAGGCGCGTCAGCAGCGCTCCGGAAATGCCGGTCGTTTCCGCGATATGCGCGGAGAGGTCGGTTTTGACGGCTTGGCTTTCCGCCGACAGGCGCTTGCGGATTTTGGCCGCTTTGCGCGACGGAACGATGCAGAGCGGCAGCAGGAGCAGGGCGAGAAGCGCCAGCTTCCAGTCGAGCGCCAGCAGTACGATAATCGACGTCAGCCATATCGTCGATTGGGTGATCGCGGTTACGACGCTTCTCGCGACGACCGATTGAATCATTTGGATATCGCCCGTCAGCCGCTGCTGCAGTTCCCCCGATCGGGACCGGGTAAAAAACGACATCGATTGCCGCAGCAAGTTCGCATACGCGGTTAGACGCAAATCGCGCATTATGCGCTGTCCGGCGACGTTTTCCAGATGGTGCTGCCCTACGTCGAGCAGTCCGGACAAAACGGTAACCGCCGCGGCGCCCGCTCCCAGCATGAGCAGCAGCTTGGCGTCTTTGGCCGGAATGGCCGCATCGATCATCGATTTGAACAGCAGAGGCGGCACGAGCGACAGCAGCGAGCCGGCGAGCGCCAGCGCGACGATGGCCGCGGCGAGCCGCCGGTGCGGCCGGAACAGGGCGAATATGCGGCGCAGCGAAACGGGGCGCGGGGCGCCGGCGGGCGCGGCGCCGGCGTCGGCTCC